>JAVEEH010000324.1 GCA_030840545.1 Frankiaceae bacterium
CCGATCACCTATCTCGTCTTCGACGTGTTGCATCTCGACGGTCGTTCATTGTTGGGACGGCCCTACGCGGAGCGCCGCGACATGCTCGAGTCGCTCGGACTCTCTGGTGCCTCCTGGCAGACCCCGCCGCACTTCGTCGGGGGTGGCCAGGCGGTGCTGGCGGCGTCGAAGGAGCAAGGCCTCGAAGGTGTCATCGCGAAGAGACTCGACTCGCGCTACTACGCCGGTCGGCGCTCGGACTGCTGGCTCAAGCTGAAGAACCTGCGGACGCAGGAAGTCGTCATCGGCGGGTGGAAGCCGGGCGAGGGCCGGCGCAAGGGCGCGATCGGCTCGCTGCTGCTCGGCGTACCGGGACCGGACGGTCTCGAATACGTCGGGCACGTCGGCACCGGGTTCACCGACAAGATGCTGCGTGATCTGGAGACACAACTCGCGACGATGTCGCGGGACGACTCGCCCTTCGTGAAGGCGATCCCACGCCCGTTCGCGAAGGACGCGCAGTGGGTCGAGCCGCTGCTGGTCGGCGAGGTCGCGTTCACGGAGTGGACCAGGGAAGGGCGTCTCCGCCACCCGGCGTGGCGCGGTCTGCGACCCGACAAGAATGCTGCCGAGGTGGTCCGTGAGTCCTGAGAAGGTCGCCGTGCAGGTGGACGGGCGCACGTTGACACTGTCCAACCTCGACAAGGTGCTCTATCCCGAGGTCGGGTTCACCAAAGGTGAGGTCCTCGACTACTACACCCGCATCGCGCCGGTCATGCTTCCGCACCTCGACAGCCGTCCACTGACGCTCAAGCGGTATCCCGACGGCGTCGAAGGCAAGTTCTTCTTCGAGAAGAACGCCCCGTCGCACACACCGGACTGGGTGCGCACGGTGCGACTGCCGTCACCGGGATCGACCAAGAACCGCGACACCATCAACTACGTCCTCGCAGGCGATCTCCCGACTCTGGTGTGGGCAGCCAACCTCGCAACGTTGGAGCTGCACGTGCCGATGTGGAAGGTGACCGCGCGGGGCAAGCCGAAGCAGCCAGACCTGCTGGTGTTCGACCTCGACCCCGGGCCGCCGGCCACGATCGTGGAGTGCTGCCAAGTGGCCCGAAGGGTGCGCGACGTTCTCGACGAGGACGGCCTGTCGGCGTATCCCAAGACGAGCGGATCGAAAGGGCTGCAGCTCTATGTGCCGCTCGACGCGAAGTCGACATGGGAAGCGGTGCACGGTTATGCCAGGCACGTGGCCCAGCGACTCGAACGCGAGCACCCGGACCTCGTCGTCTGGAACATGAAGAAGGATCTGCGCACCGGCAAGGTGCTGGTCGACTGGTCGCAGAACAACCCGGCCAAGACAACGATCGCGGTCTATTCGTTGCGCGCCCGTCCGACGCCGACGGTGTCGACGCCGGTGACATGGGCTGAGGTCGAAGCGTGCGACCGGCCGGAGGCCCTCCGCTTCACCAGCGCAGACGTGCTGAGACGGGTGGACGCCGACGGCGACCTGTTCGCGCCGTGCCTGCTCGGTGGGCAGCACCTGCCGGGTTAGGCAACGCGCTTCGACCGGTTCGGATGCCGCACTTGACCCGGTATGCGCCGCTAAAGGTTTCGCCGGACTAGGCCGAATGGACCACTACGGGGGCATTCAGAAAGGGCGCAATGGCTCGATCAGGACTGCGCTGCCGGGTCTCTCACCACGAGACCGGCGACCACATCGAGGTGTCTGGTGCGTTGACGGCACGATCCCAGCAGCGGCTCGTGGACACGATGTGGCGCTCCGCGTGGGCGGGTGACCGGCACATCACGGTCGACCTCACCGGGTTGACCTACTTCGACGGCACCGCAGTCATGACCGTGCTGGGCACCAAGCGCATCGTGGAGCGTCAGCACGGCTGCACGGTGGACCTCTGTGGTCTCGACGTCGCGACCAGCCGCATCGTGGCCCTGGACTGATCAGCCTGGTGTCCGGCCTACCCGCGGGGGTAGGGCCGAGACATGAGCGAGCGACCCGACCGCTATGACGTCGTCGTTCTCGGCGGCGGCTCGGCCGGTGAAGCGGTCGCTCGTCAGCTCGCCGAGCACGGTGCGGCCGTGGCGGTCGTCGAGAGCGGACTGGTCGGCGGTGAATGCCCGTACGTCGCTTGCATGCCCAGCAAGGCATTGTTACGCGCGGCCGCCGAGGGCCGGGCTTGGCCGGACGCGGTCCGCTTCCGCGACGAGATCGCCGATCATCGTGACGACAGCAGCACCGCGAAATCGCTGCAGGAAACCGGGGTCGAGCTCGTCCGCGGCCGCGGTGTCGTGACCCAGCCCGGGGTCGTGCAGGTCGGCCCGCGCACCTTGCGCTGGACTGACCTCGTCGTCAGCACCGGCGCGGGCGCGGTCATCCCGCCACTCGACGGCCTGCATGCCGACGACGCGCATCCGGTCCCGCACTGGACGAGCGACGACGCGCTGTCCAGCGACGAGCTGCCCGCCCGGCTGCTGCTGCTGGGTGGCGGACCGGTGGGATGCGAGCTGGCGCAGGTCTACGCCCGGTTCGGTTCGGAAGTCACCGTCATCGAGTCGAGTGCGCGACTGCTGCCGAGCGAGCCGGCATTTGTCGGTGCCGCTCTGCGCGACGCCCTGACCGGCGACGGCGTGCGGATGCGGGTCGGCGCGGAAGCAACCGGCGTCCGTCCCGCCGGTCAGGGCGTCGTCATCACCGTGGGCGAGGACGAGTTCGCGGGCGACCGGCTGCTCGTCGCGATCGGCAAGCGGCCGCGCGTGCAGGGGCTCGGGCTGGAGGCGCTCGGTATCGAACCGAACGACGACGGCGCCCTCGGCGTGGACGACCGTTGCCGGGTCATCGACCACGTCTGGGCTGCCGGCGACGTCACGGGCGTCGCGCCCTTCACACACGCCGCCAACTACCAGGCCAGGATCGTCGCCACGAACCTGACCGGAGGAGACCGCCGGGCCGACTACCGGGCGATCCCGCGGGTCGTCTACACCGACCCTGCGGTCTTCTGCGTAGGGCGGACCGACGACACCACCACTGTGGAGGCATCCGTCGAGGTCGCCGAGACCGCCCGCGCGACCGTCGAGGAGCGAGCCGACGGTCGACTCGTGCTCTATGCCGACCCTGACCGCCGAGTGCTCGTCGGCGCCGCGGTCGTGGGCCCGGCGGCCGATCAGTGGGCCGCCGAGCTCACCCTGGCCGTGCGCGCCGAGGTCGGCCTGGACGTCCTCGCCGACCTCGTGCACGCTTTCCCGACGTTCGGGGAAGCGCTGGAGCAGCCCTACGCCGAGCTGGCCGACCGTCTGCCAGAGAGGACCGACGATGCGCGACATCGAGACACCTGAGGCAGACGCGGCCGAGCAGGAGCAGCCCGTCACCGAGGAGGAGCCGGACATCGAGGCGGTCGACCCGCCGATCGAGGCCGACGAGGGCGACCTCGCCGAGTCGCTGCGCGAGGTGCCGGTCGACGACGACGACTACCGCTAACCTCCACCGCGTGACCTCGGTGAACGCGGGGGCCCGCGCGACCAGGCTCCCCCGGTCGGCGCGGCGGAAGCAGCTGCTCGCCGCCGCGCAGGAGGTGTTCGTCGCCAACGGCTATCACGCGGCCGCCATGGACGACATCGCTGAACGTGCCGGCGTCTCCAAGCCGGTCCTCTACCAGCACTTTCCGGGCAAGCTCGAGTTGTACCTCGCCCTGCTCGACCAACATGTGCAGCTGCTCGGCGAGCAGGTCCGCTCGGCGCTGCAGTCGACAACCGACAACAAGCAACGCGTCGAGGGCTGCATCGCCGCCTACTTCGACTTCGTGGACGATCCCGGTGGCGCGTTCCGCCTCGTCTTCGAGTCGGACCTCCGCAACGACCCGGCGGTGCGCGAGCGGGTCGAACGCTCCCTGCAGATCTCGGTCGACGCGCTGGCCGACACCATCGCTCGCGACACCGGGCTCGATCGCACCGATGCCGAGCTCCTCTCCTGCGGTCTGGCGGGGCTGGCCGAAGTCAGCGCGCGGTGGTGGCTGGCGTCCGACGGCCCGGGGGCGTCCGGACGGATGGCCAAGGACCGGGCAGTCGCGTTGCTGTCGGGCCTGGCCTGGCGTGGCATCAGCGGCTACCCGCGCGTGTCCGACAACGGCTCCTAACGGCTAGTGTCGAGGTCATGGAGGTCCGCATCGGCGTCAAGGGCGCACCCAGAGAGCTCATCCTCGACAGCGCCCAGTCCGCGGACGAGATCCAGAAGGCCGTCGACACAGCACTGAAGGAAGGCGCGCCGACCGTGACGCTCACCGACGACAAAGGTCGGCGCCTCGTGGTCGCGACGGACAAGCTGGCTTACGTCGAGATCGCCGAGTCGGAAGGCCG
>JAVEEH010000328.1 GCA_030840545.1 Frankiaceae bacterium
ACGGCTGGAGGAGCACCGCGACCGGTCCGAGCGGAAGCCGGCCCTGATGCATCCGGTAGTCCAACACCAAGTACGCCGACGCGGCGCCGTTGAGCGGGAAGAACAGCCCGACGCCCAGCAGGATCCAGCCGAGGGCGTTGCGTGGCTGGCGGCGCGCCACGACCAACCCGACGGCGGCGAACGGTACGACGAGCGCCAGGCCGTCGATCGTGTTCGCCACGGAGTTCCGGTGGGTCAGGCTGCCGAGCCAGCCGCTTGTCACCAGCAGGGCCGCAATCAGAACGTAGAGCGTCACAGCCGTCGACGGCCGAGCCAGAGTGTGCCGGCCGGTCAGTCGGCCGGCACGGCTTTCGGTCGGGCGCTTCAACTCTGGCCCCCTCCCGCGACCCTGTGCGGTCCTCGATGAGGGCGACGCTAGGCAGCGAGCGTTCCGGAAACGCTACGGCGAAGCGCGCCCGCTGTCTGCGTGACTGCCGATCGCCCGAAATGTGTGCCGAAGTCGTGGCGGCCGGACTATGCCGCCGGACCGGCTGTCTGCGCCGCTCGTGTGCTCGGATCGACTGCCGGATGCTGGCGGGCGTGCGATGCTCGGCGGGTCAGCCGCCGTTGCGCGGGGGGTGAGTGTGCACACCAAGCCCGAGGCCGGCGTTGCTTCAGGCCCTACGGGTGGCGCACTCGCACCTTTTGCGTCACTTCTCGCGCTCCAATGGGTCAGGGACAGCGCAGGTGTTCGCTACCGCACGGTTGACGGCACCCTCGTGTTCGCTGACATCTCGGGGTTCACCCGGCTGACCGAGCGGCTCGCCGCCCGCGGTCGGGTTGGTGCTGAGGAGATGTCCGACCACCTCGATGCCGTGCTGAGCACTCTGCTCGACGCGGCCTCGTCGTACGGCGGCTGGCTGGTCAAGTGGGGCGGTGACGCGCTCCTGTTGATGTTCGACGGTCCGCACGACGCGGAGCGGGCCTGCGCGGCCTCGGCCGCGATGCGCCGGGCGATGGCGGACACCGGTCGGCTCGACACCTCGGTCGGTCGGGTGCGGTTGCGGATGTCCGTCGGCATCCACAGCGGTGCCGTGGAGTTCGTGCTGGTGGGCGGCGACCAGCGCGAGCTGTTGATTACCGGCGATGTGTCGACCGTGACGGCGGGGCTCGAGGCAACGGCCGAGGCCGGTGAGATCTTGCTGAGCGAGATCACGGCCAGCCGTCTGCCCCTGGCGTGCCAGGGTGCACGCAAAGGCGACGGCGTGCTGCTCGACGCCGTGCCGACGTGCGAGCAGCCGGGGCGACCGACGGCGCCAGAGCTCGACGACGACGTGGTGGCGTCGGTGCTACCGCCACTCGTCGCCGGCCACGTCCGGGACGGTGGCGGCAGCGGTGAGCATCAGCGCGTGGCCGTCGGCTTCGTCGAGTTCCGCGGCATCGGCGAGCTGTCTCACCGTCGGGGCCCCGCGGGCGTCGTCGAGGCCCTCGACCGTCTCGTCACCGTCACCCAGGAGGCGTGCGCAAGGTACGGCGTGTCGCTGCATGAGACCGACATCGGTCCCGACGGCGGGAAGCTCATGCTCGTCGCCGGTGCGCCACGGCCGCTGGACGATCCGTGTGAGGCGATGCTCTGCGTCGCGCACGAGGTCGTGAGCAACCCGGGAGTACTCGCGGTGCGGGCAGGCGTCACGACGGGCCGGGTCTTCGCCGGCGTCGTGGGCCCGGGCTACCGGCGGTCGTTCTCCGTGAAAGGCGACACGGTCAATCTGGCCGCCCGGATCATGGGCAAGGCCGCGAGGGGCGACGTTTGGGCGCTGCCCGCAGTCACGGCTGCGTCGCGTACGCAGTTCGAGGTGCGGGCCCTGGAGCCGTTCGCGGTCAAGGGTAAGAAGCTGCCCGTGGTCGCGGTCGCCGTCGGCGACCCCGTCGCGCGGGCCAGACCAGAAGCTGACCTGCCCTGCATCGGACGCGTCCCTGCACTCGCTCTGCTGTGGGCCCGCGCCCTGCGCGCCGCCGAAGGACGCGGCGCGGTCGTCGAGCTCGTCGGGCCCGCCGGAGTCGGCAAAACCAGGATCGTCGTCGAGACCGCACATCTCGCGCGCGCTCTGTCCGTCATCGGCGTCGGGGCCGAGCCCTACCGCGCGACGACGCCGTACGCCGTCGTCCGGCCAATACTGCTAGCTGCCCTCGGTCTGGGCGAGGGCAGCCCCGACGTACTGCGCACCAGGTTGCACGCCTGGTGTGCGGCCGTCGCCCCCGAGCTCGCACCCTGGCTTCCGCTGCTTGGCACGGCCATCGACGTCGAGCTGCCGGACACCCCCGAGACACGCGACCTGGGTGAACAGTTCCGCCGGCCGCGGGTCGAACGTGCGGTGGTCGAGGCGCTGACGGCCGCGCTCACCCAGCCGACGCTGATCACCGTCGACGACGCGCAGTACGCCGACGAAGCCTCCGCCGGCGTGCTGCGCGCTGTCGCCGCCGTCATCGGGGAACGGCCCTGGCTGCTCGTGGTCGCTCGGCGCCCCGATGACACGACGACGCCGCTCGTCACGGGCGCGGACCACATCGTGCTCGGCGCGCTTGACGAGGACGAGGCCGTCGCGCTCCTCGATGCCGACACCCGCGAGCACCCGTTGGCCGGCCACGTCGTCGAGGCGGTCCTAGCCCGAGCCGGCGGCAACCCGATGTTCCTGCGGGCGTTGGCACGGGCCGCGACTGCCGGCGGCGACCCCGACGTGCTCCCGGAAACCGTTGAGGACATCGTCGTCGCCGAGGTCGGCCAGCTCCCGCCGCGCGACCGTGACGTGCTGCGCGCGGCGTCGGTCATCGGGATGACGGTCGACCCCCATCTCCTGGCGCGAATGCTCGCACCGGCGGGGGTCGCCGACCCGCCCGTGGTCCGGCTCGACGGGTTGGCGCGCTTCCTCACGCGGGACGGCGCAGCGTGGCGCTTCCGGCAGGAACTCGCGCGCGCTGCGGCCTACCACGGCCTGCCCTTTCGGCGGCGGCTCGACCTGCACAGCCGCCTTGCGGACGTGCTGGCCGCAAGCGCCGAGGCCGAGCAGGACGCGACCCTGTCCCTGCACTACTTCCACGCCGGGCGATACGCCGAGGCGGCTGACAGCGCGCGGCGAGCCGCCGAACGCGCCGTCGCCAACTACGCCAATGTGGATGCGGCCGCGCTCTACGGGCGAGCGATCGAGGCAACGCGGCGGCTGACCGGGCCGGTCGGCGCAAGGGCTGCCGATCTCGCTGCGCTGACCGAGCGCCTGGCCGACGTGCAGATGCGACTCGGCGCGTTCGACCATGCCGACGCGTCCTACGCCCGCGCTCGTCGCCTGCTGCCCGGTGACCGCAGCGCGGCCGCACGGATCGTGCTGAAGACGGTGCGCAGTGCCAGTCATCAAGGTGACTACCCGAAGACCCTGCGCCGGCTCCGGTCCGCGCGGGGCCTGCTCGACGGCGCGGTCGGGCCCGACGACGACCGCCACCGGGCAGACATCGCGATGCGCGCGGCGTACACCCACTGGCGCCAGGGCCGGCTGAAGCTCGCGCGATCGACCTGGCTGGAGGTCCTTGCGACCACCGACGCCGACCTGCTTCCTGACGTCGTGGCGGACGCGCTGGGAATGCTCGATCTGGCCGAGCTCGGACTCGGCCTCCCTGGTGATCCGTCGCGGTCGATCCGTGCGCTGCAGCTGTATGAGCAGCTCGGCGACCTTGCTGACCAGGCGCGCGTGCTCAATTCCATGGGCTATCGCGCGTACTTCGCGGGGGACTGGGTCAACGCGCTGTCGCTCTACGAGCGCTGTCGGGCGCTCCTGGAGCGGATCGGTGACACCACTAACGCGGCGGTTCTGACCGCGAACATCGCTGAGATCCTCGTCGACCAACGGCGTGGCGCCGAGGCGGAAGTGATGCTACGGACAGTGCTGCACACCTGGCGAGCCGCCGGGTCGTGGAACGACGCGGCCTTCGGCTACTCGCTGCTCGGCCGGGTCTTGTCGCGCCAGGGTCAGTACGACGAGGGCCGGGAGATGCTGACCGAGGCGCGGCGACGGTTCGTCGCGCAGGGGGCGCGGACGGAGATCGTGGACGCGGACGCCTACCTCGCCGAGTCCTTGCTCCTCGAGGGCCGACACTCAGAGGCTCTGGAAGTCGCAGAAGGCGCCCTGGCTGAAGCGAGGGCACTCGCCGAGTTGCCCGTCCAGGGTCCGTTGCTCCACCGCGTCGTCGGCGGAGCGCTCGACGCGCTGGGGCGGCGGCAGGAAGCCACGGTGGCGTACGACCGAGCTTTGGAGATCGCCCGCCAGCGTGATGCCGCGCACGACGTCGTTTTCACGTTGACGGCGATCGCTGCCCGACCGCGGGACGCCGGCCAGCCTGTCGACCCGTCCTGGCTCGACGAGGCGTCGCAGCTCGGCAAGAGACTCGGGCTGGTCATCGACCTCAGCGAGCGTGACCCGCGAACAGTCCACCAAGCCGCAGGGCCGCTCAGTTGATCATGTGCGGGTCGGACGTCGCCGACTCGACGACGGTGACCTGCGGCTTTCCACTGCTCCACGTCGTCGACAGGATGCACGGCGGGACATTCTTCGTCTTCGGGGCGCACGGTGGCAGCAGGCCTTCGTACTCCCCGCCGTTGTGCGTCGGGTAGAACACCGCCTGCTTGAAACCTGAGGTCAGGAACGGCGAGGGCTGCCCGTAGCAGAACGCAGTGAGCGGGCCCTTGGGCACGGATGCCGCCGGAATCGTGACCGTGATGAACTTCAGCCCGGTCCCGGTGAACGTCAGCTCCCCGGACGGCGAGGACTTGCTGCACGCCATCGCGTCGACGTTGGCGCCGTACGTTCCCGTGAGCAGGAACGCGTTGCTTCCCGGCGTGCCCTTGATCGACGCAGAGTTGGGGTTCGTCCCGGTGTTCGCGATGTTCGTCAAGCAGCCCGCGCCATTCGTCTGGCACACACTGCCACCGCCGGCGACGAGGAACTTGCCCGATGCCGGACCGGCCAGCGACGCGCCGCCAACCGTCGTGCTCGACTCGGTCAGTTGGTAGTTGAAGCCGGTCTTGTCGACGATGACCGGGGTGAACGTTGCGACCCCGTTCACGGCTCGCACCGGCCACGTCGCCGAGTGGTTGGCGTTGGGCAGGATGAACTTCGCCCCGCTGCTGCCCCCGGTGAGCCCGAGAGAAGCCAATCCGTCGTAGTACGACGCCAGCGTGACCCCGTCAGCAGCGTAGGCCCCGACGGTGATTTGGAGCGGCGTTGCGGCGCCGACCGCCTGCATGGCCGTGTTGACCTCGGTGTCGACGGGCTGGACCTGGAACTTCAGCTGGGTCGCCGGTGGCGACACGATGAAGCTCGTCGACGTCGGCGACGTCAGGTCGCGACTGCCCGCGGACAGCTGGTAGCCGGTGCCGACGGTGTCGATGGTGATCGACGGGAAGCCAGCGACGCCGAGAACGGCGTTGACGGTCAGACTCGTCACGTGCTGATTGCCCGCGTTGACGAACTTCGCGCCCGCCGTTCCGCCCGTGATGGTGAGTACCACTGGGCCGGTGTAGTTGGGATCAACGGAGTTGTCTGCGTTGAGGGCCGAGACCTGGATGTCGCGCAGTGTCGTCGTACCCGCGATCCGCATCGGGGCGCTGACCTGCTCGTTGACGGGTTGGGTGCTGAAGACCAGATGAGTCGCGGAATAGACCTTGAAGCTGTTCGAATTCGCCGTAGTCAGAGTCGGGGCCGAGGCAGCCAGCGAGTAGCCCGTTCCGACGGTGTCGACGATGATCGGCGTGAAGCTGGCCGCACCCCCGGATGCGTTGTGCGTCTGCTGCTTGGTCCCGTTGTCGAACTTCGCGAGGGCGTTCCCGCCGTTCAGGGTGAGCGTGACCGGGAGGCGGTAGTTGGGGTCGGGGAGGTTGCTCGTGTCGTCGAGCGCCCAAACGGTGATGACGACATCGGTCGCCGGGCCGAACGTGCGCATGTGGGAGTTGAATCTTGTGTCTACCGGCTGCGTGTGGAACACCAGGTGCGTCGCGGTGTAGACGTGGAACGCGGTAGAGGGGGCAGCATCGGTGAGGGTAGGGCCGCTCGCGCCGAGGGTGTAGCCGATGCCCGCGTAGTTGACGACGATCGTGCTGAACGTCGCTA
>JAVEEH010000018.1 GCA_030840545.1 Frankiaceae bacterium
TTCGGCGGGGTGAGGCCCTATTGGATGACATCGAGCCGAAGACCGAGTCTCCGATGGAGACACGCACGAGGGTCGAGATGGTGGCCAACGGGCTGCCTCGTCCGGAGGCGCAGTTCGTCGTACGCACACCGGCCGGCCGGTTCGTCGGACGGATGGACCTGGCCTACCCGCAGGCAAAGCTTGCGGTCGAGTACGACGGTGCTTGGCACTGGGAGCAGCGGCGGAGTGACGATCGCCGTCGAGCGGCTGTCCGGGCGCAAGGCTGGGAGGTGCTGGTGTTCGCCGCCGACGATGTCTTCGGCAACCCGATCGGCATGGTCGCGCAGATCGCCAGCGCCCTGCGAACCCGCGCGGCCTGACTCGAGTGCGACGCAGCTCGCGTTGTGCGGCCGCCGTGGGGCGACTGGCGTCGCACTCAGCTGGGGGTTGGCGGGACGAAGGGGGAGTAGTCGGGGCCCCGGCGAAGGCTGTGGCCGCCGTCCAGGTCGATGACCGCGCCCGTCATCCACGCCGAGTCGGCACCGATGAGAAAGCGCACCAGACCGGCGACATCACTCGGCTCGCCGAGCCGGCCGAGCGGAGTGTTGTCGACGTACGACGCAAAGACCGAGCTGTCGCGCGGGATTGCCGACATCAGCTCGGTGGCGATAAACCCGGGACGCACGGCGTTGAACCGCACGCCGGCGGCGCCGTACTCGTCCGCCGCGTTGCGGACGAGTTGCTCGATCCCAGCCTTCGCAGCCGGATAGGCACCGAAGTAGGGGTGCGTCAGGTGGCCAGCGATGGACGACATGCCGACGAACGACCCGCCACCGCCCGCGACCATCGCGGGGACGGCGTGCTTGAGGCAGTGGAACGTGCCGAGGACGTTGAGCCGCAGCACCTGCATGAAGGCGTCCGCGTCCTGCCGATGCTGCGGGAGAAGGGCGCCGCCACCGCCGGCGTTGGCGACGCAGCCATGCAGCGCGCCGGCCGGCTCGGCTGCGGCCGCGACCGCACGTGCAACGTCGTCCTCGACGGTGACGTCGGCGACGACGTAGTGGATCCGGCCGCCGTGTCCGACCACTGCCGCGATCCGATCGCGGGCGTCGGCGAGCGTGGTCTCGGTCCGGCCGCAGATGGTCACGGCCGCGCCGTCGGCGGCCAGCCGCTCGGCGCAGGCACGCCCGATGCCCGTCCCGCCGCCGGTGACGAGGACGGCGAGTCCTTCCAGGCCTCCGGTGGGCTGCTGAGGCGTCATGGGGCAGCAGGCTAGTAGTTTCTGACGGCATGTCAGAAACACGACCGGCGCTCGACCTGCTCGACGGGGACTCCTACGTCGACGGCGCCTACGAGCGCTACGCGTGGTTCCGCGATCACGAGCCGGTGGCCTGGGACGCCGGCAACGAGCTGTGGGGCATCTTCCGGCATGCCGACGTGGTCGAGGTCGAAACCCGGGACGACGTGTTCATCAACTCGGACAAGGTGAAAGGCGGCTATCGCCCGAACATCCCGGCCGATCCGGCGATCATCGGGCTCGACAACCCGATGCATGCGAAACGACGCAAGCTCGTGAGTCGCCGGTTCACGCCGCGGGCGGTCGCGTCTCGCGAGGAGGGTGTGCGCGCCGTCGTGACGGAGCTGCTCGATGCGGCGCTGGCGAAGGGCCGCGTCGAGGTGGTGTCCGAGCTGGCATCGGTGCTGCCGGCGAAGATGATCGGCTGGCTGCTCGGCTTCCCCGACGACGCGTGGCCGCAGCTGCGCGACTGGTCGGAGCGCACGATCATGCTCGGCGGTGGCCCGCGCTATTTCAACGACGACGGCATCGCGGCCGCCGGCGAGTTCGCCACCGCCGCGATCGAGCTCTATGCCGAGAAGCAACGCTGCCCGGCCGACGACACGATGACGACCTGGACCACGGCGGAGGTCGACGGAGTCCCGGTCAGCAAACGAGAAGTCGCCAGCGACTGCCTGTTGCTGCTCGACGGTGGCGCGGAGACGACGCGGACTGTCATCGCCCGGTCGATCCTCGAGCTCGCTGCGCGACCGGACCAGTGGCAGCTGCTGCGTGCGGGTGCCGACATGGCGACGGCGACGGAGGAGTTCATCCGATGGGTCTCACCGATCCACAACATGTGCCGGGTTGCCACCCGCGACTATGACCTCGCTGGTGTGACGATCCGCGCCGGGCAGCAGGTCATGCTGATGTATCCCTCGGCCAACCGCGACCCCGCGCACTTCACCGACCCGGAGACGTTCGACGTCACCCGCACACCCAACGACCACATCGCCTTCGGGCTCGGCACTCACTTCTGTCTCGGCGCCGGCTTGGCCCGGCTGGAGATCCGGGTGTTCTTCGAGGAGTTCGTACGCCGGGTCTCGTCCGTCCGGCTCGTGTCGAAGCCGGTCGAGATGCCCAACGCGTTCGTCTACGGACTGCGCGAAGCGACCGTCGACCTGACCCCGGCCTGATGTCGCGACAGCGAGATCAGCGCCAGGCGAAGACGGGCTGCTCGAAGTGGTCCACCCGCGTGGTCCGGCCGTGCAGAGCCAGCTCGCGGAACTGGTAGACCACAGCCGCGGTCGGCGCGTGGATCAGCGTGCCCAGCATCGGCAGCTGGATGACCGGCCGGTCGGACTCGGGGATGGAGACGAAGCGGGGCTCGACGTCGAGCACCGCGCCGGACACCAGGTGCGCGCTGGCCACCTCGTCCGGGTTGGGCGTCATCGAGGCGTCGGCACCGGCCCACACCACGACGGGCGTGATGACATAGCCGGACCGCGTCGGGTAGTCGTCCAACGACCCGACCACCGCCGTGGCCGGCAGGTCCAGTCCCAGCTCCTCGTGCAGCTCACGCCGGGCCGCATCCTCTGCGGTCTCGCCGGTGTCGATGCGGCCTCCCGGCAGCGCCCATTGGCCGGCGTGAGCGCGCAGCCGGGCCGACCGCTTCGTGAGCACGATGCCGGGCCCGTCCGCGGTGTCGACGACGACGACGGCGACCGCAGCGTGCCGCCGGCCGTCGAGCGGGTGCTCGCGCCGTTCCCGTCCCGCCAGCGCGGCGGCCAGCGTCGCCCGGTCGAAGACGGTCACGCGAACGCGTCCAGGGCGTCGGGCCAGGACACGCCCGCGGCGAGCAGCGGCCGCGTCTTCATCACCCGTCCTGCCGACCGCAGCCCGATGACACCGCCGAGCCGGTCGCCGCTGCGGACCAGCGCGACCCACTTCGGCTCGTCCAGAGAGCCGACGACGACCCGGGTCTCGTCGCCCTTGGTGGTGCTCCCCAGCGACTGCAGCTTCGCGTCGTACTGGTCGGACCAGAAGTAGGGCACCGTCTCGAACGGCGGCGCACTGCCGCTGACGATGCCACGTGCGACTGCGAGCGGTTGCTCCGTCGCGTTGGTCCAGTGTTCGACGCGCAACGTGGGAGCGTCCGGACCGTGGTGTGGCCAACGCGCGATGTCGCCGACCGCCCACACACCGGGACCGGCGCGAAGCGAGGCGTCGCAGCTGACGCCGTCATCGATCCTGAGCCCTGAGTCGGCCAGCCAGGACGTCGACGGGGCGACGCCGATGCCGACGACGAGCACGTCCGTCGGCAGGACGACGCCGTCACCGAGCACCACGCGCTCGACCCGACTCCCCCCTTCCACGGCAGCGACCCCCACGCCGAGCCGAAAGCTCACGCCGTTGACTTGGTGCAGCGCCTGGACGGCTGCACCGATCGACTCGTCGAGCACCCGGCTCAGCGGCGCCGAAAGGACGTCGACGACGGTGACGTCCGCGCCGTGGCTGCGCGCACTGGCGGCGACTTCCAGGCCGATGAACCCGGCGCCGACGACGACGACGCGTACGCCGGGCCCGAGCCGGTCGCGCAGAGCGATGCAGTCGTCGAGAGTCCGCAGCGCATGAACACCGTCGAGCACGATGCCGGGCAGCATTCTGGGCGCCGCACCGGTCGCGAGCACCACGTCGTCGTAGCCAACCGTCGTCGCGTCGGCGAGGACCACCTCTCGT
>JAVEEH010000035.1 GCA_030840545.1 Frankiaceae bacterium
GACGAGGTCGAGTGCGCTGACGTAGACGTAGACGAGCGAGCGATGACCCCGGTCGGCTGCCGCCGCGGCGCGGGCGACCGCGTCACCCTCCGCCAGCGTGCCTCCCCACCGACCACCGCGGAGGACCGCGCGGGTGAGACCGGTGTCCGCGAAGTGGTCGTAGGTGCAGATCGTCGTCGCGAGCCCGGCGGCCTGCGCGCGTTCCCACACCGTGGGACGAGGCTGCACCACCTCGGGGACCAGGCGATCGCGCAGGTCGGCACCCTCGCCGACCGACCGCCAGGCCAGCCAGTTGACGACCGCATCGACCTCGCTGACATAGCTGGAATAGCCGGTCAGTCCGTGCTCACCGGGCGGCAGCCCGGTGCCTAGCGACGCGAGGCTCGTGACAGTCGTCGCGGGAAAGCCGGCCGTGAGGGACCGTGCCGACATCGAGGTCAGGAACGGCGCCGCGTCAGCGTTGGCCTGCAGCTGGGTCCAACCGAGACCGTCGACCACGAACAAGCACGCCCGCTGGAGCTCCGGCAGCTGCAACGTGTTGGGTTCGCCCACGACACCAAGCGCGGACAGCAGCGACGGGCCGACGTCGGCCAGCGACGCAACGCCGTAGTCCGGGACGCGCAGCGCAGAGCCGCTCACCCGGTCAGCCTGACCCGCAGTCGCCGAAAACCCTTTCCTTTGTTCTCCACCTTGACGATCTCCAGACCGCCGATCTGCTTCGTGGACGCCACGTGGGTGCCACCGTCGGCCTCGACGTCGAGACCTTCGATCTCCACGATCCGCACCTCGGTCAGATGTGTGGGCACCAGATCGCGGGCGGCCCGGGCGACCTGTTCGATGCCGAACGCCTCGCCCCGCGGCATCGTCCGCACGATGATCCGACGGTCAGCGGCGATCTCGTCGTTGCAGGCTTGCTGCACCCGGTCGCGGAAACCCTCCGGCACGTCTGGAAGGTCGAAGTCCATCCGCCCTTCGAGCGGCTCCATGCCGGCGCCGGTCACCAACAGGCCGAAGTCGCGGTAGACGACGCCGTTGAGCAGATGCAGCGCGGAGTGGGTGCGCATCAAAGCACTGCGCCGGTCGTCGTCGAGCGCACCCTGCACGCTCGTGCCGGTCGGGGGCAACGCATCGCCGTCGGCCGCGAGCAGATACACGTCGTCCTCGGTCGTGCGCGCGCCGACGATGCGCGTCTGCACGCCGCCCCACAGCAGCACGCCCTGGTCCGGCGGTTGACCGCCGCCACCGGGATAGAAGGCCGAGCGGTCGAGCACGATGCCGTCCGCGCCGGAGGCCAGGACTGTCGCGTCCCAGCCGCGCAGGGTCGGGTCGGTGAGCTCGAGGCGGAGGGTTCCCACGACTAGGCAGGTTACGGGGCGACGGCGGCGGGCAGGCCCCGGTCATGCCACTGGTCCTGTTGCGCGGAGGGTCGCGGGACGGCGAGAGCACGACAGTCGATGACCACGTCGAACGTCTCTACGCCGCGTCGGCCGCTCCGGGCATGGTGGACGTCTACGAGGCGACCGGTGAGCACACGACGGTGCGCGGCAACGACGAGCAGGCCGTCGTCTATGTATTCACCGACCAGCAGCCGGTGACGGAGCTCACCGAGGGGCAGATGCACCTGCACCACCCGCCGGGTCACCAGGGGCCGTAGGGCCCCATGTGGGTCGACGGACCGCCACGGGGCACCTCGCGCACGGCAGGCCGCACGTCGACGATGTAGACGAGCGCAGCAACCAACCCGACGATCGACAAGAACCCGAGCAACGTGGTCAACACCGCGACCGCGAGCACTGCGATCCAGAACGGTTTGGTCTGCTTGCCGGTCGCCGGGAACGCGCGCGCCGGACGGAACGCGGCGTCGGCGAGGGCGAATACCTTGATGAGCACCAGGGCGTGGACGATGACGAGGAGCGCCCCGTGCAGCGGCAGCAACATCCAGCGCATGCCTCCCCCTTCCGCCCGGCCAACGCTATGACACCCCTAGCGTGACGATGTGCTGCCGATCGATCTCGAGACACTCCGCCTGTTCCTGCATGTGCTCGCAGCCACCGTCTGGGTCGGCGGTCAGCTGACGATGGGCGCGCTCGTGCCGGTGCTGCGCCGCGCCGGCGCCGACGTGCCGGCACTTGCCGCGCGCCAGTTTGCCCGGGTGGCCTGGACGGCGTTCGCCGTACTGATCGTCACGGGGTTCTGGAACCTCGCCGCCTACGAAGGCAAGGACCGAGCCGGCTTCGCAGCGACGATCAGCCTCAAGCTGGTCTTCGTCGCTCTGTCCGGCATCGCGGCCCTGGTGCACTCGCGGGCCAGGTCTCGTGCCCTGCTCGCCCTCGGCGGTGCCGGCGCGGCCGGCTTCGCGCTGGTGACGGTCTTCCTCGGCGTCGTCCTCACCGGCTGAGCAGAATGTCCGGCTGAGTGGCCGTTTCGGCCCCGCGCTCTTGGCAGATCGCCTGCGGGCACATCCCCCCGGCGTTACTGTCCGAAGGCGGGGCTGTCCGGGGCAGGAGCCCCGCGCACCCGTCGGGGTGGGGGGCGGGCGTGACCGAGCCACTGGGCGTCGAGAAGGCCTTCGCACCGCCGATGGCAGAAACCGCCACCCCCGAGATCGAAGCCCCTTCCTCCGAGCGGCCCAAGCGCGCGCTTCGGGTCTACGCCGGGCTGCTGCGTAAGGCCGGCGCACAGACCAAGCTCACCGTGGGATCGGCCGACGACAGTGCCGAAGCCGACGCCGACGCCACGGCGCAGCAGGTGGTCGCGGTGCTCGACGAGATGCGCCGTCACCAACAGTCCGACCCGCCGGCGCCCGAAGTCGGAGCCGGTCACGCCGCCGCTCCCGTCGCCGCTCCCGTTGCCCGGCTGACAAGCGCGCGTCTCGCGCGCACCGCGACGGGGGCCGTCGGTGCAGCCGGCGGCGAGCTCGACGCCGATTCGAGCGACGCGCTGCAGCGGCTGCGCGGCGGCGGGCGGGCCTTGCCCGGCGACGTTCAGCGGAGCATGGGCTCGGCGTTCGGAGCCGACTTCAGCGGCGTCCGCGTCCACGAAGGTGCCGAGACGCGCGCCTTGAGCGAGCACATGAACGCGAGCGCGTTCACCCTCGGGCGGGACGTCTTCTTCCGCGACGGTCTGCCCGACGCCTCGACCCGGTCCGGGCAACATCTGCTTGCGCACGAGCTGACCCACACCGTGCAGCAGGGTGCGGCGCCGACCCTGCGCCGCAACACCGATCTGCTCATCGGCAGCCACCGCGACGCTCCCCCGCCGACGACTGCCACCGACGTGAGCGCGCCGACGGATGCGCCGCCACCGGAGCGCCAGAGCCTGATCGGCGCGCACCGCACCCCCCCGCTCGACACCGCCGGCGGCAAGGTGCCGCCATTCGCGCCAGGTGGGCGACCAGAGGGACCGGAGGCGCCCAAGGGTTTGCTCGGCGGTCATCGACGCCCCCCGGACCCGTTCGTCCGCGGTGAGACGCCGGAGGGACCGCGACCGGCCCGCGGCCTGATCGGCCAGCAGCGCACGTTCCAGACGGCCACCCGCCCGATCGGTCCGGTGGCGCCCCCCAGCACCGGCATGCTCGGAGCCGCACGTGACCCCAACTTCGCCGACCGCAAGCTCATCAGGGAGCAGGCAGCGGTCGTCAAGGCCAAGGTGGCCTCGGCCAAGAAGATGGCCGACGGAGCCGAGCCGAAGGTAGCGACCGCGGCCGCCAATCTCGACGAGACCACCAAGAAGAAGACTGCGGCCGAAGCCGCAAAGACCTTCGCCGAGACGGTGTGGGCCAGTGACAAGCCGACCGCCGGCCAGGTCGCCGCCAGCACCGAAGAGGACGCGCTGCGCGCCGCCCGGCAGGCGAAGTCCGCCAGCGACGCCGCCATCCAGGAGCGCGACGCCGCGACCGCGATGGCCACCACCGCCACCACCGACGCCGACGAAGCGACCGTCGCCTACCAGAAGATGACAGCGGCCGCCGGGCGGATCGGTGGCGAGCCCATGTCCCAGGTGCTCGAGGCAGCGGCTTCGGTCGCCATCGGCGACCTGGACAAGATCCGTGCGACCACCGCGCGCGACCAGATCCGAGTCTCTGCAGACGCGACACCGGCTCTGGTGACCGCCGCCAACACCGCGGCCAGCGACTCCGGCAAGGCGCTGCGCCTCGACGGCGGTCCTGCCGCCCTCATCGGGACGCTTCAACAGCAGCTCAACGCGACCCGCGCCGACGGCGCGCCGTTCGTCAGCATCACCGGAACCTTCAAGGCCACCACCGAGACCGCCGTCCGCGCGTTCCAGACAGCGTCGGCCATCACCGTCACCGGTCGGGCCGACTACGCCACCTGGCAGGCGCTGCAGAAGTCCGGCAAAGCCGGACCGCGCTATGGCGACACGACGGCGACCCGCGGCGAAGGCGTCGCGTCGACGGACAACTGGTGGACCGCAGGTTCCAGCGACCACGACTTCATGTTGAAGAAGGGCCAGAAAGGTGTCGCGGTCAAAGAGCTGCAACAGCGGCTCAACAACTGGCTCACGCCGCAGAAGAAGAAGACCCTCTGGGTCGACGGCACGCTCGGGTCGAAGACGGTGCAGGCACTGCGGGAGTTCTGCGCGACGACCGCCTTCGCTTATCCGGCGAAGGTCAGTGACGGCGACTACGCCATCAACGGCGAGATCTGGGCCTTGGTCAAGAACATCGGCGGCAAGGTGACGACCGGCCGCATCGAAGCAGACACCAAGCAGGAAGTGACCGGGCTGGACTACGTCGTCGCGGCTCACTACGACTGGAAAGTCTCCGGGAACAAGATGCTCGTGACCGTGAAGATGAAGTTCGTCGACGGCTCCGGGCAACCGCTGCCGTCGAAGGCGCCAGCGGGTCAGCCGAGCCTGAAGGTCGTCGCCGACTGGCTGAAGTTCGTGTCGGAGATCTGGAACGAGTTCGCCGCGGTCAACACCGATCCCACGACCGGCAAGAAGAAGAAGGTGCTGATCGACTTCGCACCCAAGGCGGTCAACAGCGGCGAGGACGCGACGATCGCGGTCTTCCCGCAGGGCGCCGGCACCGTCATCAACGCCGGCGAGTACGAAGTCGGCATGCGCAAGGGCACCGCGCCGCACGAGTTCGGACACCTCATCGGAATGGACGACGAGTACAACCGCCGCGAAGAGGCTTACGAGGCCACCACCGGCATGGAGCCGACGGTGGGTCGGGTATCCCACCCGAGCGGCAAGACGGCCAAGACCTATGCCGACGAGATCTGGGCCGAGGCTCTGGCAGCGGTCGCGGCCGCGGACGACCCGTCCGACCCGACCGACGCGACCGACCTCGCTGCGGTGACCCTCGTGCGCGGCAAGCTCGACGCCGTCAAGGACTACATCAACGGATCGCTCGACCAGGATGCGTTCAGCCGCCAGGTCGACGAGGAGTTCGCCGCAGCGCACGGCCAGAAGATCGTCGACTGGGTGCACAGCCTCGTGAACGCGCTGACACCGACGGTCGACGCGCAAGGGTTGTTCGACACCGTCGGCGGCGGACAGTCCGATCAGTGGAGCCTGCGCCGCTCGCTCATCAACCCGATCAGCTATCCGGTGCTGGCGCCGTTCCTGATCAGCGGAAAGTCGACGATGGCCGGCGAAGAGGCGATCAACACACCGGCCGACGCCGGGCACGACCACCCGATCGACCCCCGGCACGTCCGCCCGTTCGTCCGTCTCGTTGCACAGGCCAAGGGTGGCGGCGTCTGGGAGCCGGAGCGGCGATGATCCTCGCGCGGTGGACGGCCCCTCAGCGACGCAACGGCGGCGGGGACAAGCTGGAGATCGACCCGGACGGCAGCTATCGGCTCGAGCGGTTCACGGGCATTACGCGGGTCGGCTACTTCGCCGGCGCCCTCAGCGACGCCGAGCTGCAGGAGCTGAACGACGCGATCGAAGCGGCGAAGGCCGAACCGGTCGACCGGGCTGCGGCTCCCATGGCTGACGGCGGCGAAGCGGTCGTCACCGGCGCGGGCTACTACATGCCGACGAGAGGCGCGACGACACAGTCAGCGCAGCATGCAGTGCTCGTTCTGCTGCGCCGCCTGGCCATGGATCTCACCAGAAACCCTATTGCCGCAGTCGATGTCGAGCTGCTGCCGGCAGAACAGCAGCTGTTGGTGCGCCACGTCGGCAGCGAACCTTTGCATCTCGAACGCGCGACCTTGTCGCTGGCGCCCGGGACCGGTGAGCCACATTCCGTCGAGGCGTCGCCGGACGGGCGGATCCCGAGCGACGACACGGCGCCCCAAGCCGACTGGAGCACCCACATCGCGCTCGGCCCCGAGGCGGTCGGTGACTTCCAGGTCTACGCCGATTTCCTCCTCGTCGGGTCAGGTGCGACAAGGCCGGCTCAGGTGACGATCAACAGCTACGCGGAATGACGTGGCAGGCTGACCACATGACTCCTCCGGACGACGAAGAGCGCGCCCGCCTCGCCGAACGACGTGCCGAGCTCAGCAAGCGCTACGTGAAGCCCGCGGCCGACCGGGCCGAGTCCAACGCGCGGGGCATCCACCACGCCGCACTCATCTGCAGCGACGTCGAGCAGACGATTCAGTTCTATGACGGGCTGCTCGGCTTCCCCGTCGTCGAGATCACCGAGAACCGTGACTACCCGGGCTCGTCGCACTTCTTCTTCGACCTGGGCAACTCGACGTTGCTCGGCTTCTTCGACTTCCCCGGCCTCGGCCTGCAACCGGCGGAAGAACGCATCGGCACGGTGCAGCACATCGCGATCTCGGTGCCGCCGGACAAGCATGCCGCGTTGCAGAAGAAGCTCGACGACCACGCGATTCCCTACGACGGGCCCAACCGCGGCATCCCGGAGTCGCTCTATCTGCGCGACCCTGATGGCATCGGCATCGAGCTGTTGTCCGACGAGCTCATGTGGTTCGGCGGCCGCTGGCTCAACCGCTGACCGTGGCCCAGCGGGCGCCACGAACGCGTTGAGTGCGACGAAATCCGGGCCTCGAACAGGCGCTTGCTGCGGATTTCGCCGCACTCAACGGGTGCTGCGGGGTGGTGTTTAGACGGTCGGGTTGGTGCCCTCGAACGTCGTCTGCGCGGCCGGCGCGTCGGTCGTGCTGACCGGTGCCGCCGGGGTGGTCGTGGTGGTGCCGTTGGACGCGGCAACCGGCTTCGGGGCAGTCGGCTTCGCGGCGGCCGGCTTGCTCGCGGCCTTGGTGGTCGCGGGCTTCTTGGCGACGGGCTTGCTCGCCGGCTTGGTGGTCTTGCCACCGCGCAGCTCGGAAACGACCTTCTCGCCACGGGCGGCGAGCTCGTCGTAGAGCTTCTCGGCCTTCGCGCCGAACTCTGTCGCCTGCTTGCGCAGCTGCGCCGGGATCTCCTTGGCCTGGGCGGGCAGGGTCTGGGCGAACGCCGGCAGCGCCTTGACCTGCTCCTGGACCTGCGTCTGCACCGTCTTGGCCTGCGCCGGCAGGGTCGCGACGACGGTCGGGAGTGTGCTCACGCGGGTCGGGAACGTGGTCACCCGGGCGCGGAGGCGCTCGATGGCAACGTCACCGGCGCCGACGTAGGCGAAGAACGGCTTGGTGTCGATGGTGGGGAGGCTGGATCGAGTCGGAAAACTCGGGCGAGCGGGCATGCAGTGGCTCCTTCTGGAATGACGGGAACGGTGTGGTCGTGGTGGGACGCAGGTTCAGGGCGTCGTCTTGCGCTTGCGGGTGACGACTTTGCGATCCGCTGCCGCGGTCGGTTCGGCCGTGGCGGGAACGACGATGTCCTCCGGTGTCGCGACGTCCGGCTCGTCACCGGATGGCCGTTCGTCGTTCTCCTTGCGGAACGAGTCGTAGATCTCGAGCAGAACCTGTTTCTGCCGCTCGGTCAGACCCGGGTCGCCGAGCACGGCGGTGGGAACATCGCTGTCGCCGTAACGCTCGTCGAGGATCCCGGCCTGGACGTAGAGCGCCTCCGCAGAGATCCGCAGCGCCTTCGCGATCTGTTGAAGGATCTCGGCGCTCGGCTTACGGAGTCCGCGTTCGATCTGGCTCAGATAGGGGTTGGAAACCCCCGCCAACTTGGCCAGCTGCCGCAACGAGATCTGCGCAGTGCCGCGCTGCTCGCGGATGAAATCCCCGAGGTTGCGAACGTCCAACCTGGCCATGTCGCCAACGTAACCGCTGCTGCTAACTATTGCAAGCAGTTGGCAAGCACTGGTCTCCGTGACGTGCGTCACGGGTCGTGGTGGTCCTGCTGCCGGCTCAGATCGGCGCGCTGATCCGCGCGATCCGGTCGAAGCCACCGTACGTCGAGTGCACGGTCACCGTCACGCTGTGGGTGCCGGCGCTGGTGCTCGTGCTGATCGTCAGGCCGGTCACCCGGGCGCGCCGGTCGAGCGTCACGACCACGTCGGCAGGGCGGCGGTCAGTCGGGATGCCGGCCCTGCGCGCGGCTGCCGGCGACAGTGATCCGCGCACCCGATGCGCACCACCGGGCGCCGGGGAGACCTTCGTCGCCGTCAGTCCGGCGAGCACCGCCCGCAGCGACGCCGTCGGGTTGGCGATCGGACGTGGGCGTTGGAGCCTGGCCCAGTGACCCGGCACGCCCCGCACAAACGTCGCCCGCCTCGTCCGCACCACCTGGGTGCGTTGCTGTCCCACCCGCAGGCGGTAGGCAAGGCCCTCACCTCGGACGACGCGCCCCACGATCACCGTGCGAACAGCCTGCCGTGCAGCCACAGTGGTCGTCGCGCTGAACCGGTAGGAACGCACCTGGCCCGTGGCCGTGAGCGCAGCGTGGATGAGTCGCTCCGCACCCGCGTTCGGGCTCGGCTGCGCCGCCGGCGACGAGGGCGGTGACGCGTTGGCCACCGCGCGGTGCGGCGAGCTGCTGCAGCCGCTGAGCGTGATCGCGAGAATGACGAGGGGCGCGGCCACTGGCCACGCCCCTCGCTTCAAGATTTGGCGCACGTCAGTCGCCGTTGTCGCCGCCGCCGTTGTCACTCGAGCCGCCACTGTCACCGGAACCGCTGTTGTCGCTGCCGCCGGAACCGCTGGTGTCGCCGGCGCCGGCGTTGTCGCCCTGGTTGTCGTTGTTGTCGCCCTGATCATCGGCGTTGTCGCCCTGGTCGTCGGCGTTGTCGCCCTGGTCATCCGCGTTGTCACCCTGCGCGTCGCCCGACTCCGGGTCGCTGCCTTGCGCTGCGGGGGTTTCGGGGTCCCCGCCAGTGCTGCCGGACGTCTCGGTCGGGTCGCTGGTGTCGCCGAGGTCGACCCCGGTGTCGGAGACCCCGACCTCGTCGGCGCCGTCATCGCCCGCGGACGTCGAGACCACGTTGCCCGCGTTGTCGACCTTCGAGGTCATCCGGAGCCCGGTGCCGGGCACGGCGAAGTGGACGCTGTGCGTCGGGTGACCGACGGCCGGGTGGCTGGGGGCCGCGCCGGCCGTGGTTGCCGCGACGGTGATGCCCGCAGCCGTGAACACGCCCATGGCAAGGGCCAGAGCAGCTCGAGAGGGAGTACGCATCGGGGAGGCCTCCAAGGAGGGTCGGCGCCTTCGTACGGCGGATCGGCGTTTCACTCACCTGACCATGGCCGGGGTCACCCGGACCGTTACAGACTGAACCGGAGCCTCGCCCGGGCCGAGAAAGACAGCGGCACCTGTCCGCGCGTCAGTAACGGAAAGGCCTGTTTCGACCATGACCACCGTGAGCGAGGAAAACTCCCTCGCGTCGCTGGTCACGAAGGCTCAATCCGGTGACCGCGACGCGATGGAACACCTAGTCGCTCAGATCCGGCCCAGGGTCTTCCGTTATGTCCTAGCCCGGGTGCTCGATCCCCACACGGCCGACGACGTGACGCAGGAGGTGACGGTGACCATGGTCCAGTCACTGCACCGCTACGTCGATCAGGGTCGCCCGGTCGTCGCCTGGGTTTTCGGCATCGCCGCCAACAAGGTGAGCGAGTCCCGCCGAGCGACCGGACGGCGGCGCGAGTCGTTGACCGAGCTTGCGCCCGAGCACGCTGCGGACGCGACGCTCGAGCCCGAGCAGGCGCTGCTCCGGCTGGAGGCGAGCGCTCAGGTTGCCGCGCTCCTCGACACGCTGCCGCTTCAGCAGGCCGAGATCTTGCGCCTGCGGGTCGCTGCCGGGCTCTCGGCCGAGGAAACCGCCGCCGTGCTCGACATGACCCCCGGCGCGGTTCGCGTCGCGCAGCATCGTGCGCTCAGCAAGCTGCGCGCGACCAGCACCCCGGACCGGGCGTCATGACCGACCGGCTCGAGCACCCGGACGACCTGTCCGCCATGGCTGCCGAGGACGCCCTGCTCGACGCGCTGGCCAATGGCCGCAGCGGCTCCGACGACGACGCTCTCGCCGGGCTGTTTTCGGCGTGGGTGCTCGAGCTCGACACTGCGGTGGCGGCGTCGACCACCGCGTCACCGCTGGTGCCACGCCAGCGCTGGTCACGGGCGCGCCGGGGTGCCGCGGGCCTGCTCGCGGGAGTCGTTGTGCTCGGCGCCTCCACCGGTGTCGCTGCCGCCGCCGGAGGGTCGCATGGCCCACTCGGCGGCCTCTACAAGCTGGTCTTCGGTGGCGGCTCCGCCATCAACAAGACCTCCGACGTCGACATGGTCGCCGTCCGGGTCGGCACGCTGCTCCAAGGCATCAAGGTCGACGTCGCCGCCGCAACGGCCGCCGGCGGGGTCTCACCCGCACAGCGCGCCAAGCTCAACGCGCGGCTGGACAGCGCCGCCTCCATGCTTCTTGCCGACCCCTCACCTCCGCTCGCGCTCCGCGACCAGCTCGCGAGTCTGCGAACGACCGTCGCCGGTCTGCCGGCCCTGTCGAGCGGCGGCACCCAGCCCAGCGGGACGGGCACGTCCGGTGGTTCGGGCAGCGGCGGTTCGGGCGGCACCAGCGGCTCCGGCAGCGGTGGCTCGGGCGGCGGGAGCGGGTCCGACGACGGCACCTCCGGTGGCTCCGGTGGCTCCGGCAGCGGGACGGGCGACGGAAGCCGTCCCAGCGGTGGCGGTGGATCGGACGACGGCAGCAGCGGCTCCGGCACCAGCGGCTCGGGCAGCGACGGGTCCGGCGACGGCACCAGCAGCTCGGGCGGCGACGGGTCCGGCGACAGCACCACCAGCTCGGGCAGCGACGGCTCCGGCGACAGCACCAGCAGCTCGGGCAGCGACGGGTCCGACGGCAGCGGTTCCAGCAGTGGATCCGCCAGTCTGACCAGCAGCTCCGGCGACGGCTCCGACGAAACCCCAGCCGGCGTGGGCACCGGCGACTGACTCAGCTCAACGTCGCGCGGATCTCCCCCACCGCCTCGCCGTGTCCCAAGACCGGTGTCGACGCCAGCGCTGCCAACGCCGGTGCGTCGACATCAAGCCGCCGCAGCGCTGCGGTCATGACCGGCGCCCGCGCCCGCCCGGCGCCGTCGTCGATCTTCAGCGTCACCGTGCGACCGTCGGGCATCGCTGCGGCATAGACGCCCTCGGCGCCGTCCTTCGCGACGATGCCGTCGACCGCGGTCATCAGCGCGGTCACGTCGCGACCGGTACCCCCGAGCAGGAACGGTGCAGCGCGCATCGCGGCGGCAACCCGGCGCTCGGCCGACCCGGCCGGAGCCGTCACGAGACGCCCGAAGGCCCGTGCCAGCCCCCGGAGCGTGAGTGCGAACAGCGGCGCCCCGCACCCATCGACGGCGACGGCGGCGGCGGTCTCGCCGGCCAGCTCTTCGATGGTCGAGCGGAGGGCACGCTGCAGCGGATGGTCGGCGGCGCGATAACCGGCCGTCGGCCAACCGGCAACGACACACGTGACGAGCATCGCGGCGTGCTTGCCCGAACAGTTCTGATGCAGTGCATCGGGTCCGCCACCCGCACGGATGACCGCCCAGGCGGCCGTGGGGTCCAGCGGCAGGTCCGGGGTGTTGTCCAGATCGGCCGGGTCGAGCTGCGCCGACGCGAGCAGCCGTCGTACGACGGCGATGTGTGCAGGCTCGCCCGAGTGGCTCGCGCACGCCAGCACGACCTGGTCGTCGTCACCCGGGGCCCAACCGGCCCGCAACATCCCGACCGTCTGCAGCGGCTTGGCGCAGCTGCGGGGGAACATCGGGGCGTCGACGTCACCGAGCGCTAGGACGTCCGCACCATCAGCGTCGATCGCCAGGACTGCACCGTGGTGACGGCTTTCCACCAAGCCGTTGCGGATGACCTCCGCGACGACCGGCGCACTCAACGAGAGGTGTCGGACGGCAAGAGGTCGGAGACATCGGCGTCGCCGTCGCGATAGCGCCTCGTGATCTCCGCTGTGCAGGCGTCCATGACGGCCTGCACCGCGCGCCGCTTCTGCGACACCTCCTGCTCCTCGCGCTCGAGCGTCTCAACGTCTTTGCGCAGCGACGCCTCGTCGTGTGAGGCCATGTCCGACAGGTCGACATCGGCGACGAGCTGCTCGACGTGGCGACGGTGGGAGTCGGCTCGTGACGGCTCGAGCGCACTGTGCCGGCCCATCCCGCGCGGCCCGGCGGTGGTGCCTTCGTCGGTGAGGATGTGGTGGAGCGAGTCGACGAGGTCGCCGGGTGTCTCACCCGAGCGGCGTCGCAGCTCGGCGCGCAAGATGTCCATCCGACCTTGCAGCAGCCGGCGCAGGTAGGAGAGGTCGACCTCTTCCTGCTCGGCCTCCTTGCGCAGCGCACGCACCTCGTCCATCGACAGCCCGGCGAGCCCGTCGAGGAAGTCCTCGGCGAGCACACGGTCGATCCTGCGGTTGCCCTGGGGGCCCGGCGAGCCTTGTGTCATGCGTGTGCCCCCGTCTGGGTCGGAATCGGTCGGTCGAGCTTGACGCCCAGCATCGCGCGGGCCTCGTCCGGCCCCAGCGGCGGGCGCTGCGCAACGCGCGCCAGCTCCGCGGCGCGCTCGACGAGCTCGGCGTTGTCGCGCACCGGGCGCTGCGGAGCGAACGTGAGGGTGTCCTCCATGCCGACCCGCAGATGGCCGCCGGTGGACAACGCGGCGAGCATGACCGGCACGGTCGTGCGACCGACCCCGGTCGCCGAGAATGTCGCGCCTTCGGGCAGTGCGGCCACGCAGGCGACGAGGGCCTGCGCGGTGCCCGGCATCCCGCCCGGCACCCCCATCACCAGGTCGCAGTGCACGGGCCCCCCCTGGGGAGCCCCGTGCTTGTCGAGCAGCCGACGCATCGTCGTGACGTGGCCGAGGTCGAACAGCTCGAACTCCGGCACGATCTCGCGGTCGCGCATCTCCAGATAGAGCCGCTCGATGAACAGCCACCGGTTCATGAACACGTCGTCGCCGAAGTTGACCGTGCCGCAGGTGAGGCTGGCCCCGTCGGGTTGGCACTCGAGCACGGCCAGGCGCGCGTCCTCAGTGTCGGTGACGGCCCCACCGCTGGAGATCTGTACGACGAGGTCGGTGGCCTCGCGGATCGCGGTCACGACCTCGCGGGCCCGGCCGACGTCCAGGCTGGGACGTG
>JAVEEH010000143.1 GCA_030840545.1 Frankiaceae bacterium
CGACGCAGGGCCGGCTCGTCGTACTCTCGGTCCATGCTCGGGCGCCTGCAGAACCGCACCGGCGAGCCCAACGTGCGGACCCGCGCGCTGGCGGCGCTCGTGATCGTCGGCCTGCTCCTGCTCACCGCCCCCCTGGTCGTGCTTCCGGTGGCCCGTTGGATCGCCCGGTTCTTCTGACGACTGAGCCTGTCGTTACGCTCCCGAACGAGATTCGACGCTCGACCACCCTGCGCGCCTGGGAGCCTTCGTGACCGCACGTCTCGTCGCCGGACTTCTCGTCACGGCGATCGCCGTCGTCGTCGCGGCGGCACGGGTGCTGTGGCTGGGCCGCCTGGTCTGGGCGGGCGCGCCGATCCCGCCGGAGCGTCGTCCGACCGTCACCGGCGCGGTGAAGGCGCAGCTCGTCGACGTCTTCGCCCAGCGCAAGCTGCTCAAGCGGCCACTGTCGGGCTGGGCCCATGCGTTCATCTTCTGGGCCTTCATCGTGCTGCTGCTGACGATCATCGAGGCCTACGGCTCGCTGTTCCAGCGGGACTTCGCCCTCCCCGTGATCGGGCACAGTGCAGCTCTCGGGTTCATCGAGGACCTGTTCGGCACCCTCGTGCTCGTCTCGCTGACCGTCTTCACGGCGATCCGCATCGTGGCGTCGCCGCGGCGGCTCGGGCGCCGGTCCCGCTTCTACGGCTCGCACGTCGACCAGGCCTACATCGTGCTCGGGATGATCTTTTTGGTCATCGCGACGCTGTTCCTCTACCGCGGCGCGCAGATCTCCAGCCGCAACTTCCCGTTCCAGCACGACGGCTGGTGGCCGTTCGCGTCGAAGGCGACGTCGTTCATCACCCCCGACAGCCGGGCGTTCGAGTCCGTGTTCATCGTCGCGCAGATCGCTGTCGTCATGGGCTTCCTGGTGCTCGTGCTCTACAGCAAGCACATGCACATCTTCACCGCGCCCCTCAACGCGTCGCTCAAGCGGCAGCCGAAGGCCCTGGGCGCGCTGGGCACCACCCCGGACCTCGAGAAGCTGATGGAGGACGAGGACGCCGTCCTCGGCGCGGGGCAGATCGAGCACTTCCACAAGCAGCAGCTGCTGCAGACGCTGGCCTGCACGGAGTGCGGCCGGTGCCAGGACAAATGTCCGGCCTGGAACACCGGCAAGCCGCTCAACCCCAAGCTCATCATCACCCAGCTGCGCGACCACATGTTCGCGGAGTCCGCTCGACTGCTCGGGGGCGAGGGCGACGCCATGTCGCTCGTGCCCGACGTGATCGACCCCGAGGCGCTGTGGGCGTGCACGACGTGCGGTGCCTGTGTCGAGGAGTGCCCGGTCGACATCGAGCACGTCGATGCGATCGTCGACATGCGGCGCTACCAGGTGCTGATGGAGTCGTCGTTCCCGAGCGAAGCCGGCGTGATGTTGCGCAACATCGAGAACAACGGCAACCCGTGGGGGATGTCGGCCAACGCGCGGATGGAGTGGACCGAAGGCGTCGGTTTCGACATCCCCGTCGTGACCGACCACATCCCGGACGACATCGAGTGGCTCTACTGGGTCGGCTGCGCCGGGGCGCTCGACGACCGGGCCCGCCGCTCGACCCAGGCCATTGCGCGGGTGTTCGACGCAGCGGGGGTGAAGTTCGCCATCCTCGGGTCGCAGGAGTCCTGCACCGGTGACCCGGCGCGACGCATCGGCAACGAATACCTCTTCCAGGAGATGGCCAAGGCCAACATCGAGACGCTCGATGGCGCCGGCGTGAAGAAGATCGTGGCGTCGTGCCCCCACTGCTTCAACACGATCGGCAACGAATACCCCTCACTCGGCGGCAACTACGAAGTCGTGCACCACTCGCAGCTGCTCGGCCGGCTCGTGGCCGAAGGGCGGCTCTCGCCGCAGGACCCGGTCGTTGCCAAGCTGACTTACCACGACCCGTGCTACCTCGGCCGGCACAACGACGTGATGGCCGAGCCGCGCACCGTCCTCGACGCGATCCCCGGCGTCCAGCGGGTCGAGATGGAACGCTGCGGCAAGCGCGGCTTCTGCTGCGGAGCGGGCGGCGCCAGGATGTGGATGGAGGAGCGGATCGGCAAGCGGGTCAACGTCGAGCGCACCGACGAGGCGCTCGGGACCGGTGCCGACGTCATCGCCACCTCCTGCCCCTACTGCCTGATCATGCTCGACGACGCGGTCAACCAACGGCGCTCCGAAGGCAAGGCCGAGGGCGTCAGAGTCATCGACATCGCGCAGGTGCTGGCCGACTCGATCGGTCTGCGCAAGGTGCCCGCCACCGTCGGGGCGCCAGCACCGGAGCAACCGCTGGAACAGTCGACCGGAACAGGTCCGACGACTGCCGGCCCGGTCGACGGACCCACGGCCGTGGACCCCTCGGGCGCGCAGCCGGGAGACACCGAGACGGTCGTCGACACGACAACCGGGGACCTGGCCGAGGACCGCGCCGTGGACGTGACACCGGCGCCCGCGCCGACCGAACCGACCCCGCCCGCGGACCACACGGACGAGTGACGGGCGGCTGACGTGGCCCGACCGGGCATGCGACCGGCGCGACTCGGCGACCCGGAAGCGGATGCGCCGGAATGGTGGCGCGGGACGAGATCCCTGCGCCGCGTGCCGATCATCGCCTTTGTCATCATCACGATCATCTTCATCCGGGCGACGGCCGGCAGCAGCCCGCCGCCGCTGACCAAGAGCTGCACGACGCCGGCCTTCGCGCTGTCCACCTATGACTCGCCGGTGCACAAGACGGTGCAGTGGTCGGCGACCGGTCCCCCGGGGATGCACTTCGAGCTGACGATCGG
>JAVEEH010000146.1 GCA_030840545.1 Frankiaceae bacterium
CTCCCAGGGCTGTTCCTCCCGGCGGACCATCAATTCACCCGTACGGGCGGTGGAGCGCCAGTGCACGCGGCGCAGGTCGTCGCCGCGCCGGTATTCGCGGGTGGCGGCGTCGTCCTCGCCCGAGGTGGCCACCGACCGGGCCCGGCTCTCGCCGGCACCGGCCCAGTCACCGCCGAGCCGCACGTCCGGCAGCGGCACGACCTGCGGGGTCACCACGAGCAGGTCCGCGGAGGAGAAGGACCGCGTGAGCTCGCACAAGCCGAAGGGATCGGTCAGCCGCACCGTCAACGGGCCGATGCGATAGCGGCCGCGCAGCTGGGACCGGACCGTGTAGTCGACGTTGACCGCGCGTTGCGGCAGCACCCGGTCAAGCACGAACCTCGGCCGGCCGCCGAGCATGTAGGGAACGGTGTCTTCCGCGAGCATCAGGCCGGTCGGCAACCGCGACACGTTCTGCAGCTTGAGCAGCACTTGCGCGGGTCGTCCGGCGTTGACGCGCACCGGGTCGAGCCGACGCGTGCAGGTCAGCCGATACCGGGTGCGCGCGACCATCGCATAGGACAGCAACGGCAACGCGACGAGAAAGACACCGATCCGCAGCACGTTGACCTCGTGCAGCACGATCGCGCTGACCGCCGCGGCGATCCCCGCCGCCAGCAGGCACCGGCCCCGGACGGTGAGTCCGGCGAGGATCTGGTCGACGCGGGGCACGTGGCTCAGCTGCTCCGGCGCTGCCGTTCGCCACCGGGTCGTTCGGCCTTCGGCACCGGCACCGACGCGACCACGTCCGCCACCACGGCTTGCGTCGTACGCCGGGCCACCTGGGCTTCTGCGGACAGCAGCAACCGGTGGGCGAGCACGGGCACGGCGAGGATCTGCAGGTCGTCGGGCAGCACGTAGTCGCGGCCGTCGAGTGCTGCCGCAGCGCGGCCGGTGCGCAGCAGGTGCAGGGTCGCGCGCGGGGAGGCGCCGAGGCGCAGGTCGCGGTTGTCCCGGGTGGCGGTGACGAGGTCGATCGCATAGCGGCGGACGGACTCGGCGATGTGCACGGCGCGGACCGCCTGGGTCAGCTTCGCGACCTCGAGTGCGTCCGAGACGGGTTCGAGGTCGTCGAGCGGTGAGCCGGCGCCGTGCTGGTCGACCATCTCGAGCTCGGCCTCGGGGGAGGGGTAGCCGATCGCGAGCCGGGCCGTGAACCGGTCGCGCTGAGCCTCCGGCAGTGGATAGGTGCCTTCCATCTCGATGGGGTTCTGGGTCGCGAGCACCATGAACGGCGGGTCGAGCGGGTAGGTGATGCCGTCGACCGTGACGTGCCGCTCCTCCATGCACTCGAGCAGCGCCGACTGGGTCTTCGGCGATGCGCGGTTGATCTCGTCGCCGACGACGATGTTGGCGAAGATCGAGCCCGGCTTGAACTCGAACTCGCGGGTGTCCTGGTTCCACACGGAGACACCGGTGACGTCGCTCGGCAGCAGGTCCGGCGTGAACTGGATCCGGCGCACCGTGCAGTCGATCGCGCGGGCGAGTGACTTGGCGAGCATCGTCTTGCCGACGCCGGGCACGTCCTCGATGAGGAGATGGCCCTCGGCGAGCATGACGGTGACGGCCAGCTTGACCGACTCGGTCTTGCCCTGGATGACCTGCTCGACGGCCTCGATGATGCGCCCGGATCGCTGGGCGATGTCGTCGAACTCGAGCGCGGCGCTCGACCTGCGGCTCGGCACGCGCTGCCTCCCTCTCGACCCGGTCGTCGCCCGGTCCGGCGGCGTCCGGTGACCCCCGCACCCGGGAATACGCAGGACGAGTCTGCCAGGTTCGATCGCCGGTGCCATCCGACTTCTGGTTACGACTGGAGAACAACCCGCGGGGGCGGCGAGGAGCGTGATCACGGCGTTTTGGTTGACGGAGGGGCGAAGTGGAGTACAGTGGAGCGCCGTGGGGGATAACGCGGCAACCCGGGGAGGCGAGTGGTGTTTCTCGGCACCTATTCGCCGCGCCTGGACGAGAAGGGCCGCCTGTTTCTGCCCGCGAAGTTCCGCGATGAGCTGGCGGCCGGTCTCGTGATCACCAAGGGGCAAGAGCGATGCCTCTACGTCTTTGCAGCGACTGAGTTCGGCAGCCTCACCGAGCGGCTCCGGGACGCGCCGCTGACGGCCAAGAGCGCCCGCGACTACAGCCGGGTGTTCTTCGCGTCCGCGCACGACGAGGTGCCGGACAAGCAGGGACGGATCACCGTGCCCGGGCCGCTGCGCGACTACGCCGGCCTGGACCGCGACTGCGCGGTCATCGGCGCCAACACCCGGGTGGAGATCTGGGACGCGGCGGCGTGGCAGGACTACCTGGCTTCCTCCGAGGAGCACTTCTCCTCGCTGTCCGAGGAGGTGCTGCCCGGCATCTTCTGAGGTCGCCCGGCAAGCAACTCGGCACCACACCGGCGACGTGGCGTTTGGCTCCCGCCCGCGGCACCTGGCGCACCTTCCCCGGCGCCAGGCGCGGGGGGCGGGGACCAAGCCCCACGTCTCAGGTCTCACGTTCGACATCAGGTCAAGGGAGAAGGGGGCCTCATGGTTGCGCCCGGGGGCACGCGCAGGGCTGCTCGGTGAGCGGGCCCATGCACGTCCCCGTGCTGCGCGACCGGGTGCTGGCGTTGTTCGAGCCCGCCTTGGCCGACTCACCCGCCCTGCTCGTCGACGCGACGCTGGGGCTCGGCGGGCATGCGGCGGCGCTGCTTGCGGCTCATCCGGACCTGCACCTGATCGGTCTGGACCGAGACCCCCGCGCGCTCGCCCTGTCGGCCGACCGGCTGGCGGCGTACAGGTCCCGGGTCACGCTGGTCCGCGCCGTGTACGACGCGCTGCCCGAGGTCCTCGGGGCGGCTGGCGTCGACCGGGTCGACGGGGTGTTGTTCGACCTCGGGGTGTCGTCCCTGCAGCTCGACGACGACGAGCGGGGCTTCTCCTACGCCCGGGACACCGCGCTCGACATGCGGATGGACCCGGACGCACCACTGACGGCGAGCGAGGTGGTCAACACCTATCCGGTCGAGCGTCTCGCCCGGGTGATCGCGGAGTTCGGCGAGGAGCGGTTCGCGCGCCGCATCGCGGGAGCCATCGTCCGCGAGCGCAGCCACGGCCCGCTCACCTCCTCGGCGCGGCTGGCGGAGCTCGTCCGCGAGGCCGTGCCTGCCGCGACCCGCCGGACCGGAGGCCATCCGGCCAAGCGGACCTTCCAGGCGCTGCGGATCGAGGTCAACGACGAGCTGGGCGCCCTCTCCCGGGCCCTGCCCGCCGGCGTCGCGGCGCTGCGGGTCGGCGGCCGCCTCGTGGCGCTCGCCTACCACTCCCTCGAGGACCGGATCGTCAAGCGGGTGCTGACGGCCGGCGCCTCGATCGACGCACCGCCGGACCTCCCGGTGGTGCCCGAGTCCGCCGCTCCCCGGCTCCGCCTGCTGACCCGCGGCGCGGAGCGTCCCAGCGAGGAGGAGGTCGCGGCCAACCCGCGTGCCGCCTCGGCCCGGCTCCGGGCCGCCGAGCGGGTCCGGGAGGCGGCGTGACCGCCCTCGCCGCCGGCCAACCACGCACCCGCCCTGCCGAGGCGCCGCATCGCCCCTCCCTCCGGCTGGTCGCGACCCGGCCGCTCGTCGCCGGCCGGCTGCCGTTCGTGCTGCTCGTCGGCGGGATCCTCGCCCTCGGGCTGATCGTGCTCCTGCTGCTGCACACGATGGCCGCCCAGGACGCCTTCCGGCTGCAGACCCTCGAGCGGGCCGCGGCTTCCCTGAGCGACACCCGCCAGCAGCTCGCCCTGGCCGAACAGCAGCGACAGTCACCGGACGCCTTGGCCGCCCAGGCCCGCGCGCTGGGCATGGTGCCGACCGGCTCCATAGCCTTCGTGCGCCTGCACCGCCATCATCGGATCGTCGGGGTCGTCCGGGCAGCTGCCGCGCCCCCGCCGCCCCCGGCGACTGCCTCGCCGGCCGCGCACCAGCGCGCCCAACAGCCCACGCAGAAGAACGCGCACACCGCGGCAGGCAAGCCCGTGCACAAGGTGTCGCCGCCGCACCGGCGCGGCTCCCCACCTCCGCACGGGTGAACCGGCAGGCTGTGCGCATGCCTGCTGCCGCACCCGCCCGTCCCGGGCCGCGGCGACGCAAGCGTGTGCGGCGACCCAGCCCGCAGCGACGGATCGAGCTCATCCTCATCGGCTGTCTCGTGCTGTTGTCGCTGGTCGGCGGGCGGCTCGTGCAGCTCCAGGGGCTCGATCGCACCGCCTACGCGGCGATGGCGCAGAAGCAGCGGCTGCACACCGTCGCGCTGACCGCACCGCGCGGGCCCATCCTCGATCGGGACGGCCAACCCTTGGCCGAGACCGTCGACGCCCGCGACATCTACGCCGACCCGCACAAGGTCGTCGATGCCGCGGCTGAGTCCGGGCGGCTCGCACCGCTGCTGGGCGTCGACGCGGCGACGCTGCAGACCCAGATGCAGCAGAACACGACGTTCGTCTACCTGTCCCGGGCGGTCACGCCGCAGGTGAGCACGCAGGTGATCGACCTGAAGCTTCCCGGGATCGGCGTGCTCCCGGCCACCAAGCGGATCTATCCCGCCGGCCCGCTGGCGTCCAACGTCGTCGGTTTCGCCAACGCCGACGGTGCCGGCCTCGCCGGCCTCGAGTACTCGTTCCAGAAGCTGCTGTCCGGCAGCAACGGGGAGCGGACGTTCGAGACGGGCTTGTCCGGCTCGCCGATCCCCGACGGGCACGACATCCTTCGCCCGGCCGTGCCCGGCACCGGGCTCAAGCTCACCATCCAGCGGGACATCCAGTGGAAGGCCCAGCAGGCGATCACGGCACAGGTGCATGCGCTGCACGCCGACAGCGGCACGGTGATCGTGATGGATCCGAGCAGCGGTCAGCTGCTCGCCCTGGCCGTCTCGCCCGGGTTCGACCCCAACGACCCGTCCAAGAGCCCGATCTCGGCGTTCGGGGACCCGGCGGTCAGCGACGTCTACGAGCCGGGCAGCGTCAACAAGGTCATCACGATCTCCGCTGCCTTGCAGGAACGGCTCGTGACCCCCAACTCGCCGTTCACGATCCCACCGACACTTCGTGACGCCGGATTCACGTTCAACGACGCCGAGGTGCACGGCACTGAACGCCTGACCCTCACCGGCGTCCTCGCGAAGTCGAGCAACATCGGCACCATCGAGGTGGCCCGCAAGCTCGGCGCCGCCCGGCTCTACCACTACCTGCGCGCCTACGGGTTCGGCCAGCCCACCGGGGTCGGCCTGCCCGGTGACGGCACCGGGCTGCTGCCCCGCCTGTCGAACTGGACGGCATCGACGTTGCCGACCGCCTCGTTCGGTCAGGGCGTCGGCGTGACCGCGCTGCAGGTCGCCAGCGTCTACGCGACGATCGCCAACGGTGGCGTGCGGGTCACCCCCAACCTGATCGCCGGGACGGTCGACGAGAACGGTGCCCTGAAGCCGGCGGCCGCGCCGGAGCAGCACCGGGTCATCAACGCCAGCGTCGCGAAGCAGGTCAGGGACATGCTCGAGGCCGTCACCACGAACGACGGCACCGCGCCGCTGGCGCGAATTCCCGGCTACCGCATTGCCGGCAAGACCGGCACCGCCCAGCGGCCGAACAGCCACGGCGGCTACTCGGGCTACACCGCGTCCTTCGTCGGGTTCGCGCCCGCCGACGCGCCGAAGCTGCTCGTCGAGGTGGTGCTGCAGAACCCGCGAACCGGCCACTTCGGTGGGCTGGTGGCTGCCCCCGTGTTCCACGATGTCATGAGCTTCGCCTTGCAGACGTTGAAGATTCCGCCCACCGGCACCCGGCCGCCCGTTGCCCGGCTGACGTGGTGAGCACCGGTAGCCTGCAAGCCGATGACTGAGTCGCTCCGCCCCCGGCGCGTGCGCGAGCAGAACATCGGGGGATTGCTCGAGCGGCTGCCGGGGGCCCGCTTGCACGGCGCGGCCGAGACGGGTGTGACCGGCATCACGCACGACTCCCGACAGGTGCGTGCGGGCGACATCTACCTCGCCCGGGCCGGTGCGCACACCCACGGCATCGCGCACGTCGCCGAGGCGGTGGCCGCCGGCGCGACCGCCGTGCTCACCGACCCGCCCTCGGTCACCACCGCCGTCGCGGCCGGCGCCACGGCCGTTGTCGAGGTCGCGGACCCGAGGGCGGTCACCGGGGCTGCATCCGCGTGGGTCTACCAGGACCCGTCGAGTGGTCTGCTCGTCATCGGCGTCACGGGCACCAACGGCAAGACCACGACCGCCTACCTCGTCGAGGCCGGGCTGCGGGCGGCGGGCCGACCGACCGGGCTCATCGGCACCGTCGAGACCCGGATCGCGGACGAGAAGGTGCCGAGCATGCGCACCACCCCGGAGGCCACCGACCTGCAGGCGCTGTTCGCGGTGATGCGCGAGCGCGGTGTCGACGCGGTCGCGATGGAGGTGTCGAGTCACGCACTTGCCCTTGACCGGGTCGCCGGCACGACGTTCGGTCTCGCAGCGTTCACCAACCTCTCGCAGGACCACCTCGACTTCCACACCGACATGGACGACTACTTCGCGGCGAAGGCGCGATTGTTCTCCCCGGCCTACTCGCCGGTCGGGGTCGTCAGCATCGACGACACCTGGGGGCGGCGCCTCGCTGCCGAGGCGCCAATTGCCATCACGACCGTGGGGGCGGCCGACCACGGCCCGGACTGGACCCGGACCGACGAGTCGGTGTCTCCGGCCGGTGGCACGGTGACGGTCGTCGGGCCCGATGGTGGTCGACACCTGCTCGACGTCGCCCTGCCGGGCCGGTTCAACCTTCGTAACGCCGCACTCGCGTTCGTCGTCCTCGTGCAGGCGGGCGTCTCGCCGGCCGACGCACGGCGTGGCATCGCCGGGCTCGCCCGTGTGCCCGGCCGGATGGAACGCGTCGACGCCGGCCAGCCCTACCCGGCACTCGTCGACTACGCACACACGCCCGAGGCCGTGACCGTGCTGCTGACGGAGGCTCGAGGTCTCACCCGCGACCACGGACGGGTCATCGCCGTCCTCGGCTGCGGCGGCGATCGGGACCGCGGCAAGCGGCCGTTGATGGGTGCCGCCCTCGCGGCCGGCAGTGACGTCGCCGTGCTCACCAACGACAACCCACGGTCCGAGGACCCCGCCGTGATCCTCGAAGCGATGGCGCAGGGCGCCCGTTCGGTCGCAACGGGGGCACGGCTCGTCATCGAGCCGGACCGGCGGGCCGCGATCGAGACAGCCGTCGCTGAGGCCGGCGCCGGCGATGTCCTGGTGGTGGCCGGCAAGGGGCACGAGCAAGGCCAGGAAGTGGCCGGCACGATTGTGCCGTTCGACGACCGGCAGGTGCTTCGAGACGCGCTGACTGAGCACGGCTATGCGGTTGGTGCGCGGTGACCCCCATCGCGCTCGGCGTGGTCTGCCGCCGCACCGGCGGCCGGCTGGTCGGCGGCGCGGCGGCCGGCACGCTGGTGACCGGACCTGTCGTGATCGACTCCCGCCGCAGCGAGCCGGGCTCCTTGTTCGTGTGCGTGCCGGGAGAGCACGCCGACGGCCATGACTTCGCTGCGCGCGCCGTCGACGCGGGCGCGGTGGCCGCACTCGCAGCACGTGATGTCGGCGTACCGGCTGTTGTCGTCGCCGACCCGCAGCACGCGCTCGGCGAGCTGGCAGCCGCCGTGCTGTCATCGGCTCCGCAGTGCACCGTCGTCGGGGTGACCGGATCGTCCGGCAAGACCTCGACCAAGGACCTGATGGGCCAGGTCTTTGCCCGGGCCGGCGCAACCGTGGCGCCGGAAGGGTCGTTCAACAACGAGCTCGGTCTGCCGTTGACGGTCCTGCGCATCGACGAGCACACCCGGACACTGGTGTGCGAATACAGCGCGCGGGGCGTCGGTCACATCCGCGAGCTCTGTCGCATTGCCCCACCTGCGATCGCTGTGGTGCTCAACGTCGGTGCCGCGCATCTCGGCGAGTTCGGCTCGCGTGCCGTTGTCGCCGAGGCCAAGGGCGAGCTGGTCGAGGCGTTGCCGGCCGAAGGTGTGGCGGTGCTGAACGCTGACGACCCCCTCGTGCTCGGCATGCGGTCACGCACCGCGGCGAAGGTGCTGACCTTCGGACAGTCCGCTGCCGCAGACGTGCGCATCACCGACCTCAGCCTCGACGACGAGGCGCGGGCCCGGTTCCGGTTGGTCACCCCGGAGGGCGCGGCCGCGGTCGAGCTGCGGGTGCACGGCGCCCATCAGGCCGGCAACGCCGCCGCCGCCGCCGCCGCCGCGCTCGCCGCGGGCCTGGACCTCGACACCATCGCTGCCGCCTTGTCCGCGGCCGAGGCCCGCAGCGCGCATCGGATGTCGCTGCGCCGTCGTGGCGACGGGCTGCTGGTCATCGACGACGCCTACAACGCCAACCCCGAGTCCACCGCGGCCGCACTCGACGCTCTGGCGGCGCTTGCCTCCGGGCGGCGTCGATGGGCCGTGCTGGGCGAGATGCTCGAGCTCGGTGACGAGTCGGGACCGTTGCACCGCGAGATCGGCCGGCGCGCTGCGTCGAGCGGGGTCGACGAGCTCGTCGCCGTCGGCATGGCCGAGATCGCGGCCGGAGCGGACGCCACCGCCGGATGGCACGGGCGGGCCCGCACCGTGCCCGACCCGGCGGCAGCCGCCGGGCTCGTGCTCACCGAAGTCACGGCCGACGACGCCGTGCTGGTCAAGGCGTCCAACTCGATCCAGCTCTGGCGGGTTGCCGACGCGCTGCTCGAGACCGTGCCCGCCGGAGCGAACGCATGAGGAACGTCCTCGTCGCGGCGCTCGTGTCGCTCATCGTGTCGCTGCTGGGCACGCCGTTCGCGATCCGCTTCTTCCGGGCCCGGGGATACGGCCAGCTGATCCGCGATGACGGCCCGACGACGCACCACACCAAGCGTGGCACGCCGACGATGGGTGGCACGGTCATCATCGCGTCGACGTTGCTCGGCTACTTCGCCGCGCATGCAGTCTTCCTGCGCGGGTTCACTGCCTCGGGTCTGCTTGTGATCGGGCTGATGACGGGTCTGGGCGCGGTCGGCTTCCTCGACGACTTCATCAAGATTCGCAAGCAACGGAGCCTCGGGCTGACCGCGACCGCCAAGTTCGGTGGCCAGGCCCTGGTCGCCATCGCGTTCGGGGTGATGGCGACGCACTTCGTCAACGGTCACCGGCTGGCGCCGGTGTCGACGCACCTGTCGTTCGTGCGTGACTACGGGCTCGACTTCGGCGCGGTCATCCTGGTCGTCTGGGCCTACTTCATGGTTGCCGCGACGTCGAACGGCGTCAACCTCACCGACGGTCTCGACGGGCTGGCCAGTGGCGCGTCATGCATGGTCTTCGGCGCCTACGTGATCATCGCGTTCTGGCAGTTCGGCAACAACTGCGTCAACCAGAACCCGGTCAACAACTGCTACCAGGTGCGCGACCCGCTCGACGTCGCCATCATCGCGGCGGCGGCGATGGGCGCGTGCTTCGGATTCCTCTGGTGGAACGCGTCCCCGGCACGCATCTTCATGGGTGACACCGGCTCGCTCGCCCTGGGCGGGGCGCTCGCCGGCATCGCCATGACGACCCACACCGAGTTGCTGCTCATCGTCCTCGGCGGGCTCTACGTCGTCGAAGCCGCGTCGGTGATCGTGCAGGTCATCGCCTTCCGGTTCTTCCGAAGACGTGTGTTCAACATGGCTCCGGTCCACCATCACTTCGAGATCGCGGGCTGGAACGAGAACACCGTCATCGTCCGGTTCTGGATCATCGCCGGACTTGCCGTCGCGTTCGGGCTGGGAGTCTTCTACGCCGAGTTCCTGTCCAAGGGCTCGTTGCGGTGACCCTCGACGTCGCGGGTCGCCGCGTCGTCGTCGCGGGTGTCGCTGTGTCCGGTATCGCGAGCGCCGAGGTGCTGCTCGACCTCGGCGCGCACGTCGTCGTCGTCGACGGTCGAACCGGGCCGGGCGAGCAGGACGCCGCCGAGCGGCTGCGCGCCCGCGGGGCCGAGGTCCGGCTCGGCGACGCCGAGACACCCATCGACGCCGACCTCGTCGTCACCTCCCCGGGATGGCGGCCCGACCAGCCGTTGCTCGTCGCCGCGCTCGCGGCCGGGACGGAGGTGATCGGCGAGCCGGAGCTCGCCGTTCGACTGATGCGGGCGACCTGGACGCTCGACGACCTGACCGCCGTTCCCTGGCTCGGCGTCACCGGGACCAACGGCAAGACCACGACCGTCGGCATGCTCGAGTCGATCCTGCGCGCGGCCGGTCTGCGTGCCGTCGCGTGCGGCAACGTGGGGTTGCCGCTCATCACCGCCGTGCTGCATCGCCCGCGCTACGACGCACTCGCAGTGGAGCTGTCGTCGTTCCAGCTGCACTGGTCGTCGTCGCTGCAGTTCCACGCGTCGACCGTCCTCAACGTCGCCCCCGACCATCTCGACTGGCACGGCTCGCTGGCGGCCTATGCCGCGGACAAGGCGAAGATCTGGGACGAGGGTGCCTGCGCGCTGTTCAACGCCGACGATCCGGGCTCGACCGAGCTGTCGAAGGGTCGCTACGACCGGCATGACTTCGGTCTCGGCGGCGACGCGCAGTTCCGGCTCGAGGACGGCTGGCTCGTGCAGAACGTGATCAGCCACCAGCCGAGCGATCACCGGCTCGCACCGGCCGATGCGGTGACGATGCCCGGGGCACACAACACGTCCAACGCACTTGCCGCGTCGGCGCTGGCCTGGTTGCTCAACCTGCGACCGAACGGTCCGTCGATGACCCCCGACGCCGTGACCGCGGGCCTGCGCGGCTACCACCCCGGACGGCACCGCAACGAGATCGTCGCCGTCGCTGACGGCGTGACTTACGTCGACGACTCCAAGGCCACCAACCCGCACGCCGCGGCAGCGAGCCTGGCGGCGTACGAGTCGATCGTCTGGGTCGCCGGCGGGTTGTTCAAGGGCGCAGACGTCGCGCCGCTGGTCGCCGCCCACGCCGGGCGGCTGCGTGGCGTGGTGGTGATCGGCACCGATCGGCGGCCATTGCTGGAGGCGATCGCGCGACACGCGCCGGATGTGCCGGTCGTGGAGGTGAGCGCTCGCGACACTGGCAGCGTGATGGACGCGGCGGTTGCCGCGGCGGCGCAGCTCGCCGTCGCGGGAGACACCGTGCTGCTCGCGCCCGCCGCGGCGAGCATGGACCAGTTCCGTGACTACGCCGAGCGCGGTGAGCGTTTCGCGGCCGCCGCCCGCACCCAGACCGCAGGGACGCCATGACCGCCACCACCGTGACCGCCCGTGGCACCGCGACCCGATCCCGGCCTCTCGCAGCGCTCGCCCGGCCATCCGCCGCCTATCACCTGGCCCTCGGCAGCGGCGCGCTGCTCGTGCTGCTCGGCCTGATCATGGTGCTGTCGGCGTCGAGCGTCTCGTCCTACGCGGCGTCCGGCTCGTCGTTCTCCGTGTTCCAGAAGCAGGCGCAGTGGTTCGCGCTCGGGCTCCCCGGTTTCGTCCTGGGGCTGCGGCTGCCGACCCGGCACACCCGCCGGCTCGGCTATCCGCTGCTGCTGGTGTCCATCGTCCTGCTCGCCGCCGTGCTGGCGCCGGGGGTGGGCCGCAACGTCTACGGGGCGCGTCGCTGGATCGCCGTCGGTGGCTATCAGCTGCAGCCGAGCGAGCTCGCGAAGGTCGCACTCGTCCTCGCCGGTGCCGACCTGCTCGCCCGGAAGCACAAGCGGCTGGGGGAGATGCGACACCTGCTCATCCCGCTGGTGCCGGTGGCGGTGCTGTTGGCACTCCTCGTCATCGCCGAGCCCGACATGGGCACCTCGGTCGTGCTGGTCGTGATCCTGCTGACGCTCCTGGCCGTCGCCGGGGCGCCCGCTCGAATCTTCGCCGGCACCTTCGGTGGCCTGGCCGCCGGATTCGGCCTGCTCGCGGCTGTGGAGCCCTATCGGCTGGCGCGACTCACGTCGTTCGCCAACCCGTTCAGTGCTGCCAGTGCCGCCGGCTACCAGACCGTCCAAGGCCTCTATGCGATCGCATCGGGGGGTTGGTGGGGGCTCGGACTCGGCGCCAGCCGGGCGAAATGGGGCTATCTGCCCAACCAGTACACCGACTACATCTTCGCCGTCATCGGAGAAGAGCTCGGGCTGCTCGGCGGTCTGATGGTCATCGCATTGTTCGCCGTACTCGGCTATTCCGGCTTCCGGATCGCGCAGCAGGCGCGCGAACCGTTCCAGCAGCTCGTGGCTGGTGGCATCACGGCGTGGATCGTGGGGCAGGCCCTGATCAACATGTGCGCTGTCGTGGGTCTGCTGCCGGTGACGGGCGTGCCGTTGCCGTTCGTGTCCTTCGGTGGGTCGTCACTCGTCTTCACGATGTTCGCGCTGGGGGTCCTCGGTGCTGTCGGCCGGGAGACGGCGGGGCACCAGCGGCGCCGCCGCGTGAAGCGTTGACAGGTCCGACTTCGATGGCGGCCCGAGTCGTGATCGCGGCTGGTGGCACCGGCGGTCACATCTACCCCGGCCTCGCGCTCGCCGATGCGTTGCGCACCCTTGCGCCCCAAACCGAGGTCAGCTTCGTCGGGACGACCCGTGGCCTCGAAGGCGACATCATCCCCCGAGCCGGCTATGAGCTCGACGTCGTCGACATGGTGCCGTTCACGGGAGCCAACCGCGTCGTGCTGCCGGTGGCGCTGCTGCGGGCCGGTGCGCAGTCCCGGCGCGTGCTTCGCCGCCGCGCAGCCCACGTCGCGGTCGGCATGGGCGGCTATGCGAGCGCGCCGCTGCTCCTCGGTGCCCGCCTCAGCCGATTGCCGTCACTCATCCACGAGTCGGGAGCGATTCCCGGCAAGGCCAACCTGCTCGCGGCGCGGCTGACCGACAACATCGCCACCTCCTTCCACAGCGCCGTAGCCGCGTTCCCGCCGGGCAAGATCGTGCGGGTGACCGGCATGCCGCTGGCGGCGGAGTTCTCGACGTTCAACCGCGACCGCCTGCGCCCTGACGCACGACGCGCCCTAGGACTGCCCGACGACGCCTGCGTCCTGTTCGTCATGGGGGGCAGCCAAGGCGCGACCCGCCTGACCACGGCCGCGGTCGAGCTCGGCGGGCGATGGCGGGACCGCGACGACATCCACATCCTGCTCAAGCTGGGTGCGCGGGCCGGCAGCGAGATCGACGACCGGGTGGCCGCCCTCGGCGCTGACAAGGTGGTGCACCGCGTCGCTTATCTTGACCGGATGGACACGGCCTACGCCGCGGCCGATGTCGCGCTGTGCCGGGCGGGGGCGGGCACTGTGGCCGAGCTCGCCGTCACCGGGCTCCCGGCAGTCCTGGTGCCTTACCCGTTCGCGACCGGCGACCATCAGCGCGAGAACGCAGGTGAGCTGGTCGCCGCGGGTGCTGCCGTCGTCGTCGCCGACGGCGATGCCACCGCCGAGACGATCGGACCTCTGGTCGAGGCTCTCGTGGCCGACCGGGCCGAGCTGGCGCGGAGGTCGGCTGCGGCGCGTTCGGTCGGGCGCCCGGACGCGGCTCAGCAGCTGGCCCGCTGGGTGCTCGAGCTGGCGGGCTCGCAGTGACCGAGGTGATCGCCGCAACCGTGCGGACCCATCAGACTCTGCAGGCGGCGTTCACGGCGGCCGCCGGCTCCGGTGAACGCGTCGCCGTCGTCGTCGACGGAGACGGCCGCGTCCTCGCCGCAGTGACCGACGGTGACATTCGCCGGGCCGTGCTGCGCGGGGTCGCGCTCGATGCGCCCGTCGGGGGGATCGTCTCCGCCGCGCCCATGCTCGTGGCCGCCGACGAGCCCGACGAGTCCGTGCGTCAGCGGCTCCTGGCCAACGGGCTGCCGGCGCTGGCCGCGGTCGACGAGACAGGCCGGTTGGTGGGTCTGCGGCGGCTCGCCGACCTGGCCCCGGACGCCGTCCCGGCGCCGGTGGGGGTGCTGATGGTCGGCGGTCGCGGTGAACGGCTGCGGCCACTCACCGACAAGGTGCCCAAACCGCTGCTCCGGATGGGTGGCGCCACGATCGTGGAGCGGCTCATCGCCTCGTTCGTGCGGGCCGGGGTCGACGAGGTCTATCTCACGCTCAACTACATGGCGGAGCAGTTCGAGGACCGGCTCGGCGACGGTTCGTCGGCCGGTGTCCGCATCAACTACGTCCGCGAGAGCCAGGCGATGGACACGGCCGGATCGCTCTCGCTGCTGCCGCCGCAGACGCGCCCGCTGCTGGTGAGCAACGGCGACCTGGTCACCACGATCGACTTCGCCGCCATGGTCGACTTCCACCGTTTCCACAAAGCCGCTGTGACGGTCGCCGGCGTCGAATACGCCGCGACGGTGCCTTACGGCGTCCTTCGTACGGCTGACCACCATCTGCTGCACATCGACGAGAAACCCACCACGCGCCAGCTGGTGAGCGGTGGCATGTATGTGCTCGCACCCGAGGTCCTGCGCTATGTGCCGCGGGACCGGCCGTTCGGGATGCCGGACCTCATCGACGCCGTCCTGCGCGACGGGCTGAGCGTCACGGTGTTCCCGGTGTTCGAACGCTGGTCGGACATCGGCAGCAAGGAAGAGTTCGAGCGGGTCCTGTTCGAGTTCGCCGTGGAAGAAGAGGAGACATAAGTGATGTCGTCGTCGTGGGCCGGTCGCAAGGTCCTCGTCACCGGCGGTGAGGGGGTCATCGGCAGCCCGCTGGTGGACGAGCTGCTCGCCCTCGGCGCGGAGGTCCGTGCCTATGTCCACTACAAGCCCTACGGCTCGGCCGGATATCTCGCCGGCCGTGAGGACGAAGTCGAGATCGTCGCCGGTGACGTGCGCGACGCAGAGCGGGTCAGCGAGCAGGTCAAGGGCTGCGACACGGTCTTTCACCTGGCGGCCCTGATCGGCATCCCCTACAGCTATGTCGCGCCCGAGAGCTACATCCAGACCAACGTCATCGGCACCTACAACGTCGTGAATGCCTGCCGACACCACGGCGTACGACGGATGGTGCACACGTCGACGAGTGAGACCTACGGCACCGCGATCACCGTGCCGATCAGCGAGGACCACCCGCTCCAGCCTCAGTCGCCCTACTCGGCGTCGAAGATCGGCGCCGACATGATGGCGCTGTCGTTCCACCACTCCTTCGAGACACCGGTCGCGGTCATCCGGCCGTTCAACACCTACGGCCCGCGCCAGTCCGCCCGCGCGGTGATCCCGACGATCCTGAGCCAGCTGCACGCAGGTGCGGCGCAGATCCGCCTCGGCTCCACGACGCCGACCCGGGACTTCAACTACTCCGAGGACACCGCCCGGGGGTTCATCGCGGTGGCCGAGTCGGACCGCGCGCTCGGCCACGTCGTCAACGTGGGCTCGGGCCGGGAGATCTCGATCGGCGACCTGGCTGAGCTGCTGATCAAGGTCAGCGGCGCCGCCGCGGACGTCGTGGTCGACGAGTCGCGGGTGCGGCCCGGCGGGTCCGAGGTCGAGCGCCTGCTCTGCGACAACAGCCGGGCGCGCGAGTGGTGCGGCTGGGAGCCGCAGGTGCCGCTCGAGGAGGGCCTGCGCCGGACCTCCGACTGGGTGCGCGACAACCTCGACCGGCTCGAAGCCAAGAGCTACCAGATCTAGCGGCGATGGGGGGAGCGGTGCCGGAGCCGGAGATGCCCGTCCCCGTCGCCGACGACATCGGCCGGGTGCACTTCGTCGGCATCGGGGGGGCCGGCATGAGCGGCATCGCCCGCATCATGCTCGCTCGCGGCATCGCGGTGTCGGGTTGTGACACCCGCGACTCGCGGGCACTCGCCGCCCTGCGCGCCCGTGGCGCCGACGTCGAGGTCGGTCATGACGCATGGCACGCGGCCGACATCGACACGCTCGTCGTCTCGAGCGCGATCCGTCCTGACAACCCGGACGTCGTCGAGGCCGTTCGGCTCGGCCGGCGGGTCCTGCCGCGGGCGGCCGCCCTTGCGTCCGTCATGGCCGGGCTACGCGGGGTCGCGGTCGCCGGTACGCACGGCAAGACGACGACGACTTCGATGCTCACGGTGGCGATGCAGGCCTGCGGCCGCGACCCGAGCTATGCCATCGGGGGAGATCTCAACGAGCCCGGTTCCAACGCGCACAACGGAACGGGGGAGTTCTTCGTCGCCGAAGCCGACGAAAGCGACCGGTCGTTCCTGTTGCTGTCACCCGAGGCCGCTGTCGTCACCAACGTCGAAGCGGACCATCTGGACAACTACGGCGACGCCGAGGCGGTTCACGACGCGTTCCGGCAGTTCATCGGTCGGCTTCGCCCGGACGGCTGCCTCGCCCTGGGCGCTGACGATGCCGGGTCGCTGGCGCTGGCCGGGCCGGCCGCGGCACGTGGCCTGCGGGTGACGACGTTCGGGATGTCCCCGGCCGCCGATGTGCGCGTGCAGGGGTTGGCCGTCGAGGCGGGTGGTTCGCGGTTCGAGATCATCGCCGGCGGCCGCCGGCTGGGTGAGGTCGCGCTCCAGGTCCCCGGCAGCTACAACGCGGTCAACGCGGCCGGCGCGCTCGCCGTCGGGCTTCAGCTCGGCCTGCCCTTCACCGACATGGTGCGCGGGCTCGCCGACTTCACCGGTGCCCGGAGACGCTTCGAGCTGCGAGGCATCGCCCGCGGTGTACGCGTCTACGACGACTACGCGCATCACCCGACGGAGCTGCGGGCGCTGTTGACGGCCGCTCGCGACGTTGCCGGCGGCGGCCGGATCGTCACGGTCTTCCAGCCCCACCTCTACAGCCGCACCCGGCTGTTCGCGGACCAGTTCGCCGCAGCGCTGGCGCTCTCCGACGTCGCGGTCGTCATGGAGGTCTACGCCGCTCGGGAGGATCCGGTGCCCGGCGTCACCGGAGCGTTGATCGCCGATGCCGTCCCGCTCGGGGCGGGCCGGGTCATCTTCGAACCGTCCTGGTCGGCGGTGCCGGCCGCGGTGGCCGCACTCGTCCGGCCCGGGGACGTCGTCCTCACCGTCGGCGCCGGGGACGTGACCATGCTCGGCCCGGAGATCCTGACCGCGGTCGACGCCGCCGCAGCCGCGGGGTCCGGGCCGTGAGCGTGCACAGCTTGCGCTCGCGCCGCTCGCCGGGGCGACGCCGCCGGTTCCGGCCGCTGATCGTCGTCGCGGCTCTGGTCGGGACCGTGGTCGGGCTCGGCTGGGTGGCCCTGCACTCGTCGCTGTTCGCGGTTCGCACTGTCACCGTCGAGGGCACGTCGAGACTCTCGGCAGGCCAGGTGCTCGCGGTCGCCCGGGTCGTGCGCGGTGGTTCGCTCTTCGGTCTGGACCCGACCGCGGTGGAGCGGCGGGTCGCCCGCCTCCCGGCCGTTGCGCACGTCGAGGTGCGTCGACGGTGGCCGCACGGGGTGAACATCCGGGTTGTCGAGCGGACAGCGGTCGGTGCCGTCGCGTCGGCCGGCGAGTTCGTGCTGCTCGACGCCACCGGCGTCGCGTTCGACCACGCGCAGGTCGCCCCGCCGGGCCTTGTCACCGTGCAGCTCGGCGCTGCCGTGCCGGGTCCGGGAGACAGCGATGCGCGCGCGGCGATGCAGGTGCTCGGGTCGCTGCCCCTCGGAGTGCGTCACCGCGTGCTGGCCGTCCACGCGCCGTCACCGCTCGAGGTCAGTCTCGACCTGCGCGACGGCCGCAGCGTGCTGTGGGGGAGCGCGGCGCAGAGCGCGACCAAGGCTGCTGTCCTGCAGACGTTGCTGCACCGTCGGGCCCAGGTCTACGACGTGAGTACGCCGTCCATCGTCGTCACTCGGTGACCGGGCAAAAAAAAGTTTCGGTCGTCACGCGCGCGGATCGGCCAGGTCGCTTGACCGCGCGCGGCCGACGGCCCTACTGTCCGGCCCAGCCCTCAAGTTGACATAACTATAACGGTCTACTTGAGAGTGAGGGTCGAAACCAGGCCCGGGTCGCAGTCCGGCCCACAGCCGCGACGATCGGTGGCGTCTTCCCCGAGCCACCGGCGCCGCGGATCTTCCCCACTGTCCCGCCGCCCGTGCGTGCCCGCGCGCCCGCGGCCCGTATTCCGACGAAGGGCAACGCTCGTGCCAGCACCACAGAACTACCTGGCCGTCATCAAGGTCGTGGGGATCGGGGGCGGCGGCGTCAACGCCGTCAACCGCATGATCGAGGTAGGCCTCAAGGGCGTCGAGTTCATCGCGGTGAACACCGACGCCCAGGCGCTGCTGATGAGCGACGCCGACGTCAAGCTCGACGTCGGCCGCGAGCTGACCCGCGGGCTGGGCGCGGGCGCCGATCCCGAGATCGGCCGGCAGGCCGCGGAGGACCACGCCGAGGAGATCGAGGAGGTCCTCAAGGGGGCCGACATGGTCTTCGTCACCGCCGGTGAAGGCGGCGGCACCGGCACCGGGGGCGCGCCCGTCGTGGCGCGCATCGCCCGTGCGATCGGTGCGCTCACGATCGGGGTCGTCACCCGGCCGTTCTCCTTCGAGGGCAAGCGGCGGGCCGGGCAGGCAGAGGTCGGCATCGCCGGTCTGCGCGACGAGGTCGACACCCTGATCGTCATCCCCAACGACCGGCTGCTGTCCATCAGCGACCGCCAGGTCAGCGTGCTCGACGCGTTCCACTCCGCCGACCAGGTGCTGCTCTCCGGCGTGCAGGGGATCACCGACCTCATCACCACCCCGGGACTGATCAACCTCGACTTCGCCGACGTCAAGGCCGTCATGTCCGGCGCGGGCTCGGCGCTGATGGGCATCGGGTCGGCCCGTGGTGATGACCGCGCGGTCGTCGCCGCAGAGATGGCGATCTCGAGCCCACTGCTCGAGGCATCGATCGACGGTGCCCACGGTGTGCTGATGAACATCTCCGGTGGCAGCGACCTCGGCCTGTTCGAGATCAACGAAGCGGCCCAGCTCGTCGCCGATGCCGCGCACGCCGAGGCCAACATCATCTTCGGCGCGGTCATCGACGACGCGCTCGGCGACGAGGTGCGGGTCACCGTCATCGCCGCCGGCTTCGACGGAGGTGCGCCGCGGGCGCGGGCCTACGAGGCCCGGCGCGCCCAGGTGCGCGAGCCGCAGGCAGCAGCGCCCGACGAGGACTACGAAGACGAGACCGTCGACCTCGTCGCGGCCGAGGAGCACGTGCCTGCGCGCACACCGGAGCCGGCCCGCGCCGTGACGACGCGACCGCAGCCGCCGCGGCGCACGATCGTGTTCGAGGACAACGACGAGCTCGACGTCCCCGACTTCCTGAAATAGCGGGTGGCGTCCCGCGGGACATTCACCACGCGGCTCGGGGGCGTCAGTGTGGTGCCCTACGCCGAGAACAACCTCGGTCACCACGTGGGCGACGACCCGCACGCCGTCGACGCAAATCGGGCGGCCTCGGTCGGCGCCATGCATGCCGATCGAGCCGTCTTCATGCGCCAGGTGCACGGCAGTGACGTGGCATTCGTCGACGCCCGCACCCTCGGTGACATCGACGGCGTGGATGCGCTGGTCACCGACGTCCCCGGCGTCGCCCTCGGCGTGCTCGTCGCGGACTGCGTGCCCGTCATCTTGCAGGCCCAACGCGCGGTAGGTGTCGCACACGCCGGCCGTCGCGGCGTGCGCGACGGAGTGGTCGGTCGTGCCGTGGCGGCCCTGCGACAGCTCGACGACGGACCGCTGACCGCGCAGGTGGGGCCGGCGATCTGCGGTGCGTGCTACGAGGTGCCGGGACCGCTGCAGGACGAGGTGGCCGGCGCCGTCCCGGCGACACGGTCCACGACGTCGAAGGGCACCACGGGGCTGGACCTTCGCGCGGGGGTCGTCGCGCAGCTGCGGGCTGCCGGCGTGCTGGACATCAGGCACCACCTCGCCTGTACGGCGGAGGACCCCGCCTACTACTCCTACCGGCGCGACGGGGTCACCGGCCGGTTCGCCGGGATCGTCGTCCTGGACCCGTGACCGAGCCGAGGCGGACCGAGCTGCGTGCCAACCTCGCGACCGTCCGGCACCGCATCGAGGTTGCCTGCGCCGCGGCGGGTCGGGACCCGCACGGCGTCTCCCTCGTCGCGGTGACGAAGACCTGGCCGGCGTCGGATGTGCGGCTGCTGGCGGAGCTCGGGGTGACCGACGTCGGCGAGAACCGCGACCAGGAGGCCCGTCCCAAGCACGTCGCGTGCGCCGACCTGGGGCTGCGGTGGCACTTCGTCGGCCGGCTGCAGCGGAACAAGAGCGGCTCGGTCGCGACCTATGCCGACGTCGTCCACTCCGTGGACCGGCAGCCGCTCGTGACGGCCCTCGACCGGGCGGCCGGTGACGCCGGTCGGGTCGTCACCGCGCTCATTCAGGTCAGCCTCGACGCCACCGCAGGCCCGGCGCGCGGCGGCGCGCGGCCCGACCTGGTCGACGACCTCGCCGCCCAAGTTGCCGCCGCCGGCTCGCTGCGGCTGGGGGGCGTGATGGCCGTCGCCCCGCTCGACGCCGACCCGGACACCGCCTTCGCCCGGCTGGCCGAGGTCGCCGCCCGGCTGCGGGACAGCCACCCGGAGGCCGTGGCGATCTCGGCCGGGATGAGCGGGGACCTCGAGCCCGCCGTACGGCACGGCGCGACACACCTGCGGATCGGTACGGCGTTGCTCGGCCACCGGGAGTCACCTGTCAGGTAATGTCCGCGGCATGGCTGGGGCGATGCGCAAGATGGCCGTCTACCTCGGACTCGTGGAGGACGAGGAGCATGACGGTTACGACGAAGAGGGTTACGACGAGCCGGCGCCGAGCGCCGTTCGTCGCACTGACGCGCCGGCGCAGCTGCGGGTGACCCGGGCCGACGAGACCGTCAACGCCGTCAGCTATCCGCCACCACCTCGGCGCGCCGCGGTCGAGGCGGTGGATCCCTACCGCATCACGACCCTCCACCCGCGCACCTACAACGAGGCGCGCACCATCGGTGAACACTTCCGCGAGGGCATCCCCGTCATCATGAACCTCACCGACATGGACGTCTCCGACGCCAAGCGCCTGGTCGACTTCTCCGCCGGGCTCGTCTTCGGAATGCACGGCAGCATCGAGCGGGTCACCAACAAGGTCTTCCTGCTCACCCCCGCCAACGTCGAGATCACGGCAGAGGACAAGTCGATGATCGCCGAGGGCGGCTTCTTCAACCAGAGCTGACCGTGACGATCCTCGCGACCGTCGCCCTCTACATCCTCTGGGTGTTCGTCGGGCTGATGTTCCTGCGGCTCATCGTCGACTGGACGATGATGTTCGCGCGCAACTGGCGTCCGTCCGGGGCGCTCGCCGCCGTGCTCGAGGTGGCCTACTCCGTCACCGACCCTCCGCTGCGTGCATTGCGTCGCGTCATCCCCCCGCTGCGACTAGGGTCGTTTGCGGTGGACCTGGCCTTCATCGTGGTCTTCATCGCTGCCTATGCGCTGATCTCCGTCGTGTCGAACTACACCTAGAGCCTGAGGTGACCTGATGCCGCTCACTCCCGAGGACGTGCAGAACAAACGGTTCCGCACTGTTCGCGGACCCTTCAAGGAGGGGTACGACGAGGAAGAGGTCGACGCCTTCCTCGACGAGGTCGAGGCCGAGCTGCGTCGCCTCCTCGCCGAGGGCGAGACCGGACCGGCACCTGTCGCCGCTGCTGCGCCCGCCCCACCACCCGTTGCCGCACCTCCCGCCGAAGAGCCCAACGAAGCCGCCCTGCGCACCCTCTTGCTCGCCCAGCGCACCGCCGACGAAGCGATCGCGCAGGCCAAGGCGGAGGCTGACCAGGTCGTGGCGCAGGCCCGGGTGCGCGCCTCCTCGATCGAGTCCGAGGCGCAGCAGTCGCACGCCGCGGCGATGGCCGAGCTGCAACGTCAGCGGAGCCTGCTCGAGCGCCAGATCGACGAGCTGCGCGGGTTCGAGCGGGAGTACCGCACCCGCCTCAAGGCCTACCTGGAGAGCCAGCTGCACGACCTCGAGAGCCGCACCGTGGCGCCACCGGCTCCGGCGGCGGGCCGCCCGGCCGCCGCTGCGCCGACGGCTGCTCCCGCCGCTGCGCCGGTCCCGCCCGGACCGGCCGCCATGCCGCCGACCCCGCCGCTCGCACCCACCCCGGCCCAACCCGCCCCGCAAGGTCCGGCGAGCCCGTTCGCGCCGGCGCCCAGGCTGGTGGAGGACGTCGACGCCGGCAGCGACACCCCGCTCGGCCCGCCGCGCGAAGCCGGCGAGGACGGGGACGTGGAGACCGGCCCCGGTACCGCCTGACAACGCCCGTGGCGCGCCGAGGGGTACGGGTGCCGCCGCCACGCGGCCCGCTCGAATCGCTAGGCTCTCCCGCGCACGCTGACCATCAGCGCGAAATCGAATGGGAGTCGACGACGTGATCGTCATCAGCGGAGTTCTGCTGCTCGTTGCCGTGGTGTTCCTCGTCATCGGGCTTTTCGGCTCACTCGGGTGGGTCTATGCCTCCATCGGCGTGAGCGTCGCATCGTTCCTGTTCCTGCTCATCGGAGTCCGGCAGCGCCGCGAGGAACCGGCCGATGCGGCCGCGCCCGCGGTCGGCGCCGTTCCCGCCGCGGGGCCGGCCGCCGCGCCGAGCGACATCGTCGTCGTACCGACCAAGTCGGCCGCAACGACATCTGCACCGGTCGCGGCAGCGGAGGAGTCGGCCGCTGCGTCGACCACGACGTTGCGTCGTCCACCGGCGAAGAAGGCGGACACGTCGTCGAGCCCGGCCAAGAAGGCAGCGCCGGCGAAGACGTCCGCAGCCAAGGCGCCGGTCAAGGCGGCGGCGAAGAAGACCTCGATGTCACCGGTCGGCAGCATCGCGCCGGCGAAGCGGACCGCTGCGAAGAAGACGGCAGCGACGAAGACGGCCGCCTCGACGACCGCCAAGAAGGCTGCGCCGGCCAAGAAGACGACGGCGAAGACGGCGGCGAGCAAGACCACGACCAAGAAGACGACGGCCAAGAAGGCGACGCCGCGCAAGACCTCCGGTCGCTGACCTAGTCGCGGCGGCGGAACGGGTCGCGCACCGGCGGGGCCGGCAGCGTGACCCGGTCACCCTCGATCGACAGGCCGGTGAGGGCGAGGACCCGGGCGAGAACGGTGGTGGTGGTCTCGCCGCGGGCCACGCCGTCGTGCGTCACCATCGCGCGGTAGATCATGGCCCAGTGCTTGGCCGGCGTGTCGTAGGTCCAGTCGATCGAGCCGAGATGGACGGCGGAGCCCTTGCCGCCGCCCGGCCCGTCGAACGGACCACTCCACACCTGGATGCCCGCCGGCCCCGCTGCGAAGCAGCCCCCTACGCCGACGTCCTCGCGCGCCGCTGCGTCGAGCAGCGCGCGAGCCTGCCGTTCCGGCAGCACCAGTGCCGGGCGCACCTGGCTGGTCAGCGCCGGTACGGCGATCGCATCCGTGTTCAGACGCAGGTGCACCGGCTGGGCCAGCAGAGTCAACGCCACGACTACCTCCTGATGGAGCGCCCGCATTGCCGCCGTTCGGAGTAACGGATGCGCAGGCAGTTAGAGCATCGGCACGGCCGAATGCCGATGTGTTTACGCCGAGCGGGTGATCGTTTGCCGGCGGGGGCGAGCGTCAGCCGGCCGGGGGAGGGCCGAGCTCGCGGGCGACCCGGTGGCCGCTGCGCACCGCGCTTTCCATGTAGCCGGCGACCGATTCGGTGTGCTCGCCGGCGAAGCGGACCCGGCCGGTGCCGGAGCGGAGCACCGGCCAGAAGGGCACCATCTGGCCGGGCCGGAACACCGCATAACCGCCGCCGGTGTAACGCTCGTGCGCCCACACCATCGTGGCCACATGTTCGGTGAGCAGTGGCCGGCCCTCGGGATAGACGAGGTCGAGCTCGTGCTGGTAGCGGCTGCGGCGGCCACGCTCGCTCAGACCGGCGGCGCGCCGGGCGGCGTTGCCGGTGATGAAGGCGGTGAGGATGCCGCCGCGCGGGTTGTGCTGGGAGTCCGTCGCCGCCCAACCGACGCTGAACGGCAGGTCGGTCAGTGTGAACCCGGACGATCCTTCCGCGAGCCAGAACGGCGCGGTGTACTCGCGGATCATCTTGGCCGCGTGGCCGAGGTCGAGCCCATGGATGACCGCCTCCACCGACGGCGGCAGGGCGGGGCTGAAGCGGACCCGGCGCATCGGCATCAGTGGCGCGGCCACGACAAGCCACGCGGCGTCGGTGACCTGGCCCCGATGGTGGACCCGGAGTCCGGTGCCGTGCTGGTCGATCCGCGTGACGGGCTGGTTGGTGCGGACGATGGATCCGAGGGCGTGTGCCATCGCCTCGGGCAGTCGGCTGTTGCCACCCGCGACCCGCATCGTCTCGGCACCCGTGAGGCCGAGGCCGCCCAGGCCGCCGGAGCCTGCCGCCGACTGCTGCGCGACGAACAGCAGGGAGATGTCGGCGAGCTCGGCGTTGTACTCCGCCTTGTTCTGCAGGCGGACCAGGAACTCGGCTTCCGGCACGAGGTGCTGGGCGGTGACGAAGTCCTCGAGCGAGCGGCGGTCGAGGCGCTCGGCGTGGGCGGCGCGTTCGGGATGGTCGGGGTCGACGCCGTTGCCGAGTGCGGACAGGGCGTTGTCGAAGCGGAGGTAGTCGCGCAGGACCTGACCGCCGCGTTGCGCCGCGAACGCGGCGACCGGCAGTCGCTTGCCCTGGTAGTAGACGCGGCTGTCGTAGGGCTTCTGCGGCGGTCGCTCATCCGTGTGCAGGCCGAAACGCTTGAGCATCGCCTGGATGCGGTCGTGACTGTCGTCGATCGACTCGCCACCGGCCTCGGCGTGCAGTCCGGTCGTGAACGGTGCGTAGAGCGTGTGGACCCGCCCGCCGACCCGGTCGCGCGCCTCGAGCACCGTCACGTCCCAGCCGGCGTCGCGCAGGTCGAGCGCAGCCGTCAGACCGGCGAGACCGGCGCCGACGACGACGACGCGTCGGCGTGAGCCGGGGTGCGGTCTGGGCGTCGTACGGATCGGGGGTGTGCCCCAGGCCGGGACGGCAGCGACCACGGCGGCACCGGCCGCCGCGCCGAGGAACGCGCGCCGGCTCGCGGTGGCACCGCTGAGCCCAGCCGTCACCCATGAGGTATTCGGGACTGCACCGTCCGATCCCTGTCGCCGCTCCTCGCCATCCGGGTCCGAGGTTCGGTGGCTAGACCTGCTGCCCGCTGTACATCAGCGACCCGGGGGTGGTGAGGAGCTCGCCGGACTCGAGCCACGTCTTCAGCCCGGACAGGATCATCGGCCAGCCGCCGTACAGCTGGTCGTTGGCACCGTCGCGCAGCTGGTCGTGAATGACGAGAAGCCGTACGGAGTCGGCACCGATCGGTTCGATGTCCCAGGTGACCCGTGACGCGCCCTCGGCCTTGACGTCATCGCCCCAGAGCGCCGTCATCGTGTGCACCAACCGCCGGGGCGGGTCGATCTCGAGGACCTCGCCCTCGCCGAGCAGACCGTCGGCGTGCGGCGACCCCATCTCGATCCGCGAACCGACGTTCCAGTCCGAGCTGACGGCTGCGCCGAAGTTGTACTTGGCGCGGATCTCGGGGTCGGTGATCGCCTCCCAGAGGCGCTCCGGCGTCGTGCGGATATAGATCTCGAAGTCCTTCTCCATCGGACTCTCCAGTCGTGTCTTGAGGTCGCTGAGCCCGGCCACCCAGGGCTCGGCGTACTTGCTCACCCAACGGTCGTGGACGAGCCGGATCGGCACCGGATTGAGGAAGTGGAGCTTCTCCCGCCCACGCCGTCGGGTGACGACGAGGCCGGCCTCCTCGAGCTGCTTCAGGTGCTTCATCACGCCGAAGCGCGTGATCGTGAAGCGCTGCTCGAGGGCTCCCAACGTCTGCCCGTCCGCGCGGAACAGCTCGTCGAGCAGCTGCCGCCGGGTCGGGTCGGCGAGGGCTTTGAACACCGCGTCCACGCCGGAACCATAGGTGACCGTTCGGTCACATGTCAACGCGCCGGCTAGTCGATGACACGCAGCCAGAACGTGAGCCCGAGCTCCTCGACCTGGTGCGGCGCGAGTGGCGCATGGGGCCGGTCCTCGGCCACGGTCGTCGCCAGCACCTCGCGCGCGAGCAGGTCCCGGCCCTCCCGAAGCGCGGTTGCCGTGAAGTCGTCGGTCGCCGTCCACCAGAGCTCGATGCGATCACTGACGTCGAACCCCTGACCCTTGCGGGCGTCCTGCACGAGCCGGATCACCTCACGGACCGTGCCGGCGCGACGCAGCTCGTCGGTCAGCTCCAGGTCGAGCGCGACGGTCTCGTTGGCTGCGGTCGCGGTCGTCCAGCCCTCCTTGGGTGTCTCGGTCCTCAGCACGGCGTCGGCGTCGACCGTGACGCTCTCGCCGCCGGGGAGCGAGACGGTCCAGCTGCCCTTCTGGTCGGCGGTCAGGCTGCCGGCCGCGATCGCTGCCGCGACCTCCGGGGTGCGCGCGCCGAACTGCCTGCCGAGCACGCGGAAGTTGCCCTTGTAGGTCACCGTCACGAGCTCACTCGCGGCGGCCAGCGTGTCGACCTCGCGCACGTTGAGCTCGTCGGCGACGTGGCGGCGGAGCTCCGCCGGCAGCGCGGACCAGGACGGCGCGGACACCAGCGCCCGGGACAACGGCTGACGCGTCTTCACCCCCGAGTCGGCCCGCGCAGCCCGCCCCAGCTCGACCACGCGACGCACCAGTGCCATCTGCTCGCTGAGCGCCGCATCGACGAGCGAGCCGTCCACCTTCGGCCAGTCGCGCAGGTGCACCGAGTCCGGCAGATCCGGCCACACGTCGCACACCAACCGCTCGTGCACCTCGTCGGTGACAAAGGGAACGAACGGCGCCAGCAGCCTGGTCAGCACCTCGAGACACTCATGCAACGTCGCGAGCGCCGCCGGGTCACCGTCCCAGAACCTGCGCCGCGAGCGACGGACATACCAGTTCGACAGGTCGTCGATGTAGTGCGTGATGGCGCGCCCAGCCCGGGTGGGGTCGAAGTCCTCGAGAGCGGCGTCGACCTCCTGCACCACCCGGTGCAGCTCGGACAGTGCCCAGCGGTCGAGCATGGGCCGGTTGGCGACGTCAGGCACGGGCGCCTGTCCTGGCACCCACTGGTTGGCGTTGGCATAGAGGACGAGGAACGACGCGGTGTTCCAGTAGGTCAGCAGCACCTTGCGCACGACCTCGTCGAGCAGCCCGTGTCCGACCCGTCGGGTCGACCACGGGTTGCCGACACACAACATCAGCCAGCGCAGCGCATCGGCGCCGTGTCGCTCGAACAGCTCGAACGGGTCGAGCACGTTGCCGAGATGCTTGCTCATCTTGCGGCCCTGCTCGTCCACGATGTGGCCGAGACAAAGCACGGTCTCGTAAGCAGACCGGTCGAACACCAACGTGCCGATCGCCATCAACGTGTAGAACCAACCGCGGGTCTGGTCGATCGCCTCGCAGATGAACTGCGCGGGATAGGACCGTTCGAACTCCTCGACGTTGTGGTGCGGATAGCCCCACTGTCCGAACGGCATCGCCCCGGCGTCGTACCAGCAGTCGATGACCTCGACAACCCGCTGTGCCGTCAACGCGCACTCGGACTGCGGACATTCGAACGTCACGTCGTCGACGAAAGGACGGTGCGGGTCGAGGCCGGCGAGGTCACGACCGGCGTACGACGACAGCTCGGCGAGCGACCCGACGCAGGTCAGATGCTCCTCGTCACAACGCCAGATCGGCAACGGCGTGCCCCAGTAGCGGTTGCGGGACAGCGCCCAGTCGATGTTGTTGTCGAGCCAGTCGCCATAACGGCCGCGCTTGATGGTCGGCGGATGCCAGTCGGTGCGTTCGTTCTCCTCGAGCAACCTGCCCTTCACCACCGTGGTGCGGATGTACCAGGACGGCAGTGCGTAGTAGATGAGGGGCGTGTCGCATCGCCAGCAGTGCGGGTAGGAGTGGGTGTACTTCTCCTCCCGCCACAGCAGTCCGCGTGCGCGCAAGTCGTCCACGATGAACGGGTCCGCCGCCTTGAAGAACATCCCGCCGACGAGGGGAAGCCCTTCGGTGAAGTGACCATCCGCCTGCACCGGGTTGACGACCGGCAGCCCGTAGCGCCGCGCGACGGCGAGGTCGTCCGCACCGAACGCGGGCGCCTGGTGCACCAAGCCGGTGCCGTCCTCGACCGTGACGTAGTCGGCGAGCCCGACGTAGTGCGACGCGGGGATGTCGACGACGTCGAAGGGGCGCGAGTAGGTCGTGTGCTCGAGCTCGCTCCCGAGCATCAGCTGCACGACCTCGACCGGGGTGTCACCGAAGACCTTGTCGAGCAACGGCTCGGCGACGACGAGCACCTCGCCGACGCTGTCGTCGGGGCGCACCACTCTGACTGCGGCATAGCTGACATCGGGATGCACTGCCACCGCGGTGTTGGAGATCAGCGTCCACGGTGTCGTCGTCCACACGAGCAGCGCCGCGCCGGCGTCGGCCAACGGGCCGCTCGTCACGGGGAACCGGACGTAGACCGACGGGTCGGAGACCTCGTAGTAGCCCTGGGCGACTTCGTGGTCGGACAGGCCGGTGCCGCAGCGCGGGCAGTAGGGCGTGACGCGGTGGTCGGCGACCAGGAGTCCGGCGTCGAAGATCTGCTTGAGTGACCACCAGACGCTCTCGATGTAGGACGGGTTCATCGTCCAGTAGGCCGCCTCGAGGTCGACCCAGTAACCCATCCGCTGGGTCAGGCGGCTGAACTCGCCGACGTGCTCCTGGACCGACTCGCGGCAGCGCGCGTTGAACTCCGCGACGCCGTAGTCCTCGATGTCCTGCTTGCCCCGCTTGAACCCGAGCCGCTTCTCGACCTCGAGCTCCACCGGCAGCCCGTGGCAGTCCCAGCCCGCCCGACGCGGGACGTGGAACCCCTTCATCGTCCTGAAGCGCGGGAAGAGGTCCTTGAACACGCGGGCCTCGACGTGGTGCGTGCCCGGCTTGCCGTTGGCGGTCGGCGGGCCCTCGTAGAACGTCCAGAGCGGGCCGTCGGCGCTCCCGGCCAGCGAGCGGGCGAACACGTCGCGGTCGCGCCATCGGGCCAGGACCTCGTGCTCGAGCGCCGGCAGGTCGACCTGCGCCGGCATCGGGCGGAAGGGCATCGGGTTCGTCCTCCGGTCGGGCATCGGCTCCGGGGGGAGCGCTGCGTCGTCCCGGAGGGACGAGCCCCGCCGTGCGGCGGGACCCGCGGTGCCACCCTCCTTGGCCCGCCGCCGCCGTGGCCGGTGAGCCCGCTCGAGGTCGCGGCCGGGTCTAGTCGACGTGCGGGCACGTCTTTCTTCCGGCGGCTCAGGGGTGATCTTCGGACCGGGCACGCCCCCGGGCTCGCACCGTCCCCGGGTCGCTGCTGGCTGCGTCCGGGCCTACTCGGCCCCGTCAGCACCTTCTCGCCCGCTCAGGCTAGCCCGTCACACGCTCGCCGCGCAGCCGGGATTCCGGCCCCGCGCCATGGCCACCGGGAACGGCCGGGGCGAGGTGCTCGGCGTGCCGACGTTGCCCGCGTTGCGGACGAGACTTATCCTGCGACGACCCAAGATCGGCGGCGGCGGCCCGCCGCGGACAGTTGAGAGGCGGCAGCATGGCCGACGAGCGCGGTGGAGGGCGGCTGCGCCGCATGTTCGGCCGTCGATCCCGCGACGCCCAGGACGCCCCCGCGGTGTCCGTCCCGCCAGCCATCCGGTCCGTGCCGCCGCCCTCGCCACCAACGTCGGCGCCCGTGAAGGGAACTCCCGTGGCCCCATCGAAGCGCGCGCCGGCCAGGAAGGCGGCCGCCAAGAAGGTCGCCGGCAAGAAGGCAGCACCCGGCCGGGCGCCGGCCAAGAAGGCGCCCGTGACCAAGGTGGCCGCGAAGAAGGCCCCGACCACGTCGGCGCTGAAGCGGACGCCGGCCGGCAAGGGTCCCGCCAAGAAGGCGGCCGCGAAGAAGGTCGCGGTCAAGAAGGCGCCGACGAAGAAGGTCGCCGCCAAGAAAGCCCCGGCGAAGCGGTCCCAGGCCAAGAAGACAGCGGCCAAGAAGTCCTCACCCGCCAAGCGGCCGGCGGCGAAGAAGGGGGCCGGCAAGAAGACCGCCTCGAAGGCGGCCGGCAAGAAGACACCGACTCGAACTACGCCGCCGGTGCGCCCGGCCGCCGTCAAAGCACCCGTCAAGGCCCCGGCCAAGCCAACAGCACCGGCCAAAGCCGCGACCGTGAAGTCCCCGCCGGCCAAGGCCGTGCCCACGAAGGCTGCGCTGGTCAAGGTCGCGCCCCCGAAAGCTGCGCCGGTCAAGACTGCGCCGGTCAAGGCCCCGCCGGTGCAGCCCGTGGCGGTCCAGGTCCCGGAGGCTCGTCCTGCCGAGCCGGCACCGGCGCCGGTGAAGACCGCCCCACCGCCGGTCAAGGCGGCTGCCCCGGTGAAGGCTGCGCCGCAGGCAAAACCGGGCGCAACAGTCCTGCCCGGCGAGCGCCCGTGGACCAAACCGGAGCTGGCCGCGATCCGCAAGGAGCTCGACGCGCAGGCCCGCGAGCTCCGCGGGGAGATCACCGAGGCCGAGAGCGCCTGGGCGGCGCTGCAGCGCGACAGCGGCGAGGGCTCGGGTGACGACCAGGCCGATGCCGGCACCAAGACCTTCGAGCGCGAGCACGAGATGTCGCTCGCGGCCAACAGCCGCGACCTCCTCGCGCAGGTCGAGCGGGCCCTCCAGCGGCTCGACAACGGGACCTACGGCATCTGCGAGAACTGTGGCAACCCGATCGGCAAGGGTCGGCTGCAAGCCTTCCCTCGTGCGACGCTATGTGTGACATGCAAGCAACGCGAGGAACGGCGGTAGCCGCTCCGCCCGACCGGCCCGCGTCCCGTCGTACGGTCCTGCTCGTCGTCACGGCGCTCGTCGTGCTCGTCGCCGACGCCGTGAGCAAGATCATCATCGTCGCCACGCTGCGCCCGGAAGAGCGGGTTCACCTGTTCGGCAACTGGCTGCAGCTCACCGAGACCCGCAACGCCGGCGCCGCGTTCAGCGTCGGGACGGGCGCGACGTTCATCTTCACCGGCGTCGCCGTCGCGGTCGTCGTCGTGATCGCCCGCCAGGCCCGGCGACTGTTCAGCCGGGCCTGGGCGCTGACTCTCGGGCTGCTGCTCGGCGGGGCGCTCGGCAACCTGGCCGACCGGCTGCTGCGCGGCCCGGCGCCGTTGCGCGGTCACGTCGTCGACTGGATCCAGCTGCCGCACTGGCCCGTGTTCAACCTCGCGGACTCCGCCATCGTCGTCGGCGGCTGCCTGGCGGTGCTGCTGGCCAGCCGCGGCGTCCCCCTCGACGACCGCCCCGAGCCGGGTGGTCAGCCGTGACGACGCAGGCCAGGTCGCTGCCGATCCCGGACGGTCTCGACGGGCTGCGGCTCGACGTCGCCGTGGCTCGCCTCTTCGGCCTGTCCCGCACTGCAGCGGCGGACCTCCTCGAAGCCGGCTCGGTCACGCTCGACGGGCGCGACGGCCGCAAGTCCGACCGGGTCACCAGCGGCGCCTGGATAGAGGTCGCCCTGCCGGTGACGGCCGACGCGGCGCCGCCGCCGGAGCCGGTGCCGGGCCTGCGAATCGTGTTCGAGGACAACGACCTGGTCGTCGTCGACAAGCCGGTGGGGGTCGCGGCTCATCCGAGTCCCGGCTGGACCGGCCCGACCGTGATCGGGGGGCTCGCTGCCGCCGGCCACCGGGTCGCCCTCTCGGGTGCTGCCGAGCGGCAGGGGATCGTCCACCGACTCGACGTCGGCACCACCGGGTTGATGGTCGTCGCGAAGAGCGAACGCGCCTACTCGGTCCTGAAGGACGCCTTCCGCGACCGTGCCGTCGACAAGCTCTACGCCGCGCTGGTGCAGGGCCATCCGGATCCCTCCCGGGGCACCATCGACGCGCCCATCGACCGCCACCCGACCCACGACTACAAGTGGGCGGTCGTGGCAGGTGGCAAGCCGAGCGTCACCCACTACGAGACGGTCGAGGCATTCCGCGCTGCGTCGCTGCTGCATGTCCGGCTCGAGACCGGGCGGACGCATCAGATCCGGGTGCACATGTCCGCGATCCGTCACCCCTGCGTCGGTGACCTCACCTACGGCGCCGACCCCACGCTGGCCAGCCGGCTCGGGCTGCAGCGCCAGTGGTTGCACGCTCATCGTCTCGCTTTCGACCACCCCGTCGACGGCCATCGTGTCGAGTTCGAGAGCCCACCGGCCACCGACCTGCAGGCCGCGCTCGACACACTGGCGGCCGAGTCGTGACGGGTCGGCTCCGCGAGCTCGACGACGCGTGGGTGCCGACCGCGGCGGGGCGGCTGCGCGGTCTGCTCGCGCAGGTGCGCCGGGCCGCCGGCCCCGGCAACACCTTCGGCCGGACCGTGACCCGTGTCGTCCACGACGAACCGGCGCTTGCCGGGTCGGTCGCCGCGGTGCTGCTCGCCGGCGTGCTCATCGCCAGCGTGGGGGAGAGCGCGGTCGAGCAACCGGGTGGCCGCAACGCCGGTGTCGTGCTCCCCACCACGCCGCCGGCACTCGTCGCGACGATCGGCCCCGCGCCCGGAGCATCCGTGGCGACCTACCTCACCCGGGCCGGCTATGACCTCCGGCACTACGGCGAGATCGCAGCCGGCCGACCTACCTACGCCGTGGTCGATCTGCGGCGTTACGCGAGCGTGGCCGAGGCGACGACGACGTTCGACGGTGCCACGGTGGTGCGTGCCTACGTGCGGGTCCCGTCGCGCCTGCCCACTGAGGTGCGCAGCGTCCCGGTCAACGGGTTGCAAGACCTCAGCGGCGGCATCACGAAGGCCGCCCAGGTCGCCGCCGCGACCGCCAAGAGCTATGGCGCGCTGCTCGCGACCTTTCACCCGCAGTCACATGCCGACCGGGTGACCCGGGCCCGCTATGCCCTGCAGCGGCGGGCGGCCCGGCTGGAGGCGGCCCGGCTGGCCCGGCCGGCGACGTGCCGGTGCATCTTCGCCGTCGTCGTGCTGGCCGACATCCAACGGCTGGCGGCGCTGTCCCGGATCGCCGCCGTACGCGTCGTCGACCCCGCCTCACCCGTGATTCCCATCGCCGGGCTCACGGTGCGCCCGCTGCTGCCGGAGGCGACAACGGCCGTCCCCCGGACCGGCCTGCTCGGTGGGTGACCCCGCCGGCGTCGTGTCGACCGGGGGCCGGCGCGCGGCGACCATCGCGACCTATGCCGTGCTGGCGTTGTCGATGGCCGACAACACGACGGTCGGGGTCGCCGTTCCCAAGGTGCGCGACTCCTTCCACCTCGGGGTCACTTCGCTGCAGTGGGTGGTCGCCGGTTACATCGTGGCTTTCGCCGGACTGCTGTTCACCGGCGGTGTCGTCGGCGACCGCTATGGCCGCAAGCGGGCACTTGTCGTCGGCATCTCCGTGTTCGGGGCCGGCGCGGTCGTCGCTGCGACCGCCGTCGACTGGCGGATGCTCGTCGCCGGCCGGGTCGTGCAGGGCGTCGGGGCGGCGTGCTCGGAGCCCGGCACCTTGTCGCTGCTGCGTCAGCTGCACCCGGACGAACGGCAGCGGATGCGGGTGTTCGGCGGTTGGGCCGCCGCGTCGGGTCTTGCCCTCGCCGCCGGCCCGGTGGTCGCCGGCTTGCTCATCGAGATCGGCGGGTGGCGGGCGGTGTTCGTCGCCGAGGCGCTGGCGGCCGCGGCTGCAGCGGTTGTCGGCGCGGCGTTGCTCCCGGAGAGCTCCGACCCGCCCCGCGGGCGAGCCGACCTGCGCGGTCAGGTGTTCGCGGCGCTGACCCTCGCCGCCACGACCTACGCGTTGATCGACGGTCAGGACCGCGGGTTCGCGGCGCCGAGGGTCCTGCTCGCCTGGGGTGTCGCGGCCGCGGCGGTCCTTGCGTTCGTCCGGGTCGAGCGCCGTCAGGACGAGCCGGTGATCGACCTGCGGCTGCTGCGTGACCGCAACGCCGCCGCTGGGCTGCTCGCCGCCGCGACGTCGACGTTCGCGTTGTTCTCCGTGCTGCTCCTCGTCAGCCTCGACCTGGAGATCGTCGGCAGCTTCTCCGGCCTGCGCACCGCGGCGGTGTTCGCGCCGATGACCGCAGCGATGGTCGTGGCCGGGCCGCTCGGTGGCCGGTGGGTCGCGCGGCACGGGCCGGCGCCACCCCTCGTGAGCGGCCTGCTCCTGGCGGCGGTGTCCTGTGCCGGTCTCGATGCGGTGCTCCGGCGTCCCGTCCCGTTGGTCCCGACCATCGTCACGCTCACCGCCATGGGTCTCGGGTTCGGGCTGGTCGTCGCGCCGATGGTGGGCACGGTGCTCGCCCGGGTGCCGGCGCGCCGGTCCGGGATGGGGGCCGCCGCGGTGACCGCCGCGCGGGAGGTGGGCGGGGTCGTCGGCGTGGCCGTGCTCGGCGCGATCGTCAACGGCCTGCTGTTCGCCAACCTGACCCGCCGGCTGGGCGACCTCGGCATCCCGGTGTCCTACCGCAAGATCGTGGTCGACGCCGTGCGCGGCGGCGTCCCCCTGCCGAAGCAACCGCCACCGCACGGGTCGTTTCTCGAGCGCTATCTCGCGGCGATCAAGCAGTCCGTGATCGACAAGACCGTCGACGCCGGCAAGGCGGCCTACGTCGACAGCCTCCGGACCGCCCTGCTGGTCGCGGTCGGGGTCCTCCTGAGCGGAGCGGTGGGGGTCGCCCTCCTCCTGCGACACACCGAGCGCGACACGCCGACCGCCGTCGGTGCGAGATGTTAGACAGGACGGGTACGTCGGCCGCCTTCCCCCGTGCCGAAACACTGCACCGTCGGCGCTGGAGATCCCCTTGACGAGCGACTCGTTCGTGCACCTGCACGTGCACACCGAGTACTCCATGCTCGACGGCGCCGCCCGGCTGAAGGACCTGTTCAAAGAGACCGCGCGGATGGGGATGCCCGCGCTGGCGATGACCGACCACGGCAACGTGTTCGGCGCCTACGAGTTCTGGAAGCAGGCGACCGAGGCGGGCGTCAACCCGCTCGTCGGGTGCGAGCTCTACGTGACACCGGGGACGCACCGGTCCGACCGCACCCGCGTCCGCTGGGCGGAGGGCGGCGAGGACGACGTCTCCGGCGGCGGCGCTTTCACGCACATGACGGTTCTGGCCGAGACCACCGAGGGCATGCACAACCTGTTCCGGATGTCCTCGCTCGCGAGCCTCGAGGGCTACTTCTACAAGCCGCGGGTCGACCGGGAGCTGTTGTCGACCTATGCGACCGGGCTGATCGCGACGACCGGATGTCCGTCGGGAGAGATCCAGACCCGGCTGCGGATGGGCGACTACGACGGCGCCAAGCGGGTCGCCGGTGAGCTGCAGGAGATCTTCGGCCGCGACAGCTTCTTCTGCGAGCTGATGGACCACGGGCTCGACATCGAGCGCCGGGTGCATCAAGGGCTCAAGCAGCTCGCAGCGGAACTGGCGATCCCGCTCGTCGCAACCAACGACCTGCACTACACCTACGCCGACGACGCCGACGCCCATGAGGTGCTGCTGTGCGTGCAGTCCGGCAAGACGATGGCCGACCCCAACCGCTTCCGCTTCGATGCCCGCGACTTCTATCTCAAGTCACCGGAGGAGATGCGCCGGCTGTGGCGTGAGCTGCCCGAGGCGTGCGACAACACGTTGCTCATCGCCGAGCGGTGCCACGTCGAGTTCGCCACCCGCGACCTGCTCCCGCAGTTCCCGGTGCCTGCCGGTGAGACCGAGGACTCGTGGCTGCGCACGGAGGTCGTTCGCGGGCTTGCTCGGCGCTTCCCGGGCGGGGTGCCGGACGACCGGCGGGCACAGGCCGACTACGAGCTCGGCGTCATGGTGCAGATGGGGTTCCCCGGCTACTTCCTCGTCGTCGCCGACCTGTGCCGGCACGCCCGGGAGAGCGGCATCCGGGTGGGGCCTGGTCGCGGCTCGGCCGCGGGGTCGATGGTCGCCTACGCGCTCGGCATCACCGAGCTCGACCCGATCGAGCACAAGCTGGTCTTCGAACGGTTCCTCAACCCCGAGCGCATCTCGATGCCCGACATCGACCTCGACTTCGACGAGCGCCGCCGCGGCGACATGATCCGCTATGCGACCGAGCGCTACGGCGAGGACCGCGTCTCGCAGATCATCACCTACGGCACGATCAAGGCGAAGCAGGCCGTCAAGGACTCCGCGCGGGTGCTGGGTCACCCGTTCGCGATGGGTGACCGCATCACCAAGGTGATGCCACCGCCGGTGATGGGCAAGGACATGCCGTTGTCGGCGATCTTCGACGACAAGGACTCCCGCTACAAGGAAGCCGGCGAGTTCCGCCAGCTCTACGAGACCGACCCCGACGTGCGCAAGGTCGTCGACACGGCGCGCGGGCTCGAGGGGCTCAAGCGTCAGTGGGGCGTGCACGCAGCAGGCGTCATCTTGTCGCGCGAGCCGTTGCTCGACGTCGTACCCATCATGCGGCGTGAGCTGGACGGTGCGGTCATCACGCAGTTCGACATGGGGGCGTGTGAGTCCCTCGGTCTGCTCAAGATGGATTTCCTGGGGTTGCGCAACCTCACGGTGCTCGACGACTGCCTGCAGAACATCGAGGCCAACCGGGGTGAGCAGGTCGTCCTCGAGACACTGACTCTCGACGACCGGCCGACCTACGAGCTGTTGGGCCGGGGCGACTCGCTCGGTGTGTTCCAGCTCGACGGCGGCCCGATGCGTTCACTGATCCGGCAGATGCGCCCGGACAACTTCGAGGACATCTCCGCGCTCATCGCGCTCTACCGTCCCGGCCCGATGGGCGTCGGCGCGCACATCCAGTACGTCGAGCGCAAGCACGGCCGGCAGCGAATCGACCCGATCCACCCCGAGCTCGAAGAGCCGCTCAAGGAGATTCTCGACGACACCTATGGCGTGATCGTCTACCAGGAGCAGGTCATGGCGGCCGCGCAGAAGGTCGCCGGCTACACGATGGGCCAGGCCGACCTGTTGCGGCGGGCGATGGGCAAGAAGAAGAAGGAGATCCTCGACAAGGAGTACATCCCCTTCGCCGCCGGCATGCGCGAACGTGGCTACGGCGACGCGGCCATCGCCAAGCTCTGGGAAGTGCTGGTCCCCTTCGCCGACTACGCGTTCAACAAGGCCCACTCGGCCGGCTACGGCCTCGTCTCCTACTGGACGGCCTACTTCAAGGCCAACTACCCGGCCGAATACATGGCGGCGCTGCTCACGTCGACCCGCGACGACAAGGACAAGTCCGCGCTCTATTTGCATGAGTGCCGCCGGATGGGCATCAAGGTGCTGCCGCCCGACGTCAACTCCTCCGACGCCAACTTCACCCCGGTCGGCACCGACATCCGCTTCGGTCTCACCGCGATCCGCAACGTCGGCGACAACGTCGTCGGATCGATCATCGCCACCCGCCGGTCTGCAGGGATGTACGCCGACTTCCCGGACTTCCTCAGGAAGGTCGAGCCGGTCGCCTGCAACAAGAAGGTCATCGAGTCGCTCATCAAGGCCGGCGCGTTCGACTCGTTGGGCCACACCCGCCAAGGACTCCTGCGTGTGCACGCCGACGCCGTCGATGCGTGCATGGACACCAAACGCAACGAGGCGATCGGGCAGTTTGATCTGTTCGGCACCGGCGACGAGGAGGCCGAGTCGCCGGGCTTCGGGCTCGACCTCGTCATCCCGTTGGGGGAGTGGGAGAAGCAGACGCTGCTCGCCTACGAGCGCGAGATGCTCGGGCTCTATGTGTCCGACCACCCGTTGTTCGGCATCGAGCACGTCCTCGCCGCAGCGGTCGACTGCTCCGTCTCGGCGCTGACCGGCGAGGAGAAGGCCGACGGGGCGATCGTGACCATCGGCGGCATCTTGTCCACGCTGACGCGCAAGGTCACCAAGACCGGCAACGCGTGGGCGCTGGCCACCCTCGAAGACCTCGAAGGTGCGATCGAGGTCATGTTCTTCCCCGCGGCCTACCAGCTGTGCGGCATCCATCTGGTCGAGGACGCGGTCCTGCTGGTCCGCGGCCGGCTCGACAAGCACGAGGACGTCCCGCGACTCATCGCGATGGACGTCATGGTGCCCGATGTGTCGGTGCAGCCCCGTGGGCCGGTCACGATCACGTTGCCGGCGCCGCGCTGCACGCCGATCGTCGTCGAACGCCTCAAGGATGTGCTGTCGACACATCCCGGCACCACCGAGGTCCGGCTGCAGGTCTCCGCCGGGCAGAAGGTCACGGTGCTGCGTCTCGGTGACGCGTTCCGGGTGACGCCGACCAACGGTCTGATGGCCGATCTCAAGGCGCTCCTCGGACCCGCCGCCATCAGCTGACCGAGCGAACTGCACCACTTCGAAGGGCTCCCGACCACGACACGCCGTCGGTGCACCCCAAAGTTGGTCGGGCGCCCTCCGAAGTGCGGCGATCGGCGCGGCGAGCAACGGATGCCGACGCTGCTGCTGGCACCGTGATG
>JAVEEH010000020.1 GCA_030840545.1 Frankiaceae bacterium
GGCACCGGCCGGGTCCCGCATCACCACCCAGCTGTGATGGCGCTCGACCTCGACCGCGCCCAGGGCGATGAGGCGCGCTACCTCCGCTTCCACGTCGTCCGTCTCGATGTCGAGGTGCACGCGGGGCACCGAGTCGCCGGTCGACTGCACCATGAACTCGATGCCGGGCGTCGCCTCGCCGTAGGAGACGTACTCGGGGAACTTCTCGTAGGTCTTGGCCTCGCGGCCGAGTGCAGCTGACCAGAACGCGGCAGTGCGCTGGTGGTCGGCGGCCGGGACGTCGACGAGGACGGACGTGAGACGGCTGCGGTGGCTCATGGGGCAGAAGCGTGCCACCTAGGCCCGGTGGCTGCGGTCTCGATCGTGCCAAGTTTGCGCAACGATGCAGCCGCCGGTCACCCGCGGGCGGCCATCGCGGCCGCGGCCGGCCCGACAGCGACACGTACGACGGACTCGGCCCAGTCGAGGGTCCGCTGGTTCTGAGTCAGCCGCCACTCCACGTAACCGCGGCGGGGACTGCCCAGCCACCCGAAGTTGATGCCGGTGCCGGTGCTGACGAAGAAAGGCAGCACTCCCGGCTCGGCGTACTGCAGGTTCCGGTCGGAGATGACGGTCGTCCAAGGCTCGCATGGGCCGTGGGCCAGGCACGGGCGGGCAGACATCCGGTAGCTCACGCCGGTGTCCTTGGCGCCCTGATGAGTCAGCTCGATCCCCGAGGCGAAGAACGTCTTGCCCCGTCGCAGCGCGGTGACCGGCGACCGCCACGTCATCGCCGCCCGAAGCCGTCCCCCGGGAGGGGTGGCAGTCCTGAGGTCCAGTGACCAGACTCCGCGCGACTGTTGCCAGCTTCCCTTGAACGTCGCTGCCGGCGGGACCGCTCGGCCGGCCACGTCAGCCCGTACCGACAGTGTGGGTGCGGGTGCCGCTGCCGTCGCGTTGCCGACTCCCGTGGCGAGACACGCGGTCGTGGTCAGGGCGAGCGCCGCCCGCAACAGCCGCCCCCGGTCCATGCCCGAGTGTTCGCCGCGCCGGGCGATATTCCTCTCTTCAGGTGGCGGTGACGAAGTCGATCAGTGCCTCGACCGGGCCAAGCAGCTCCGGCTCGAGGTCGAGCCAGCTCCGCACCGCGGCGCGAATGCGGTGCCAGGCGACGGTCGTATCCGGTGCCCCGAGATGCGCGGCGATCGTCTCCTTCCACGGCAGGCCGCGGGGGACGTCCGGCCACGCCGTCAGCCCCAACCGCGCGGGCTTCACCGCCTGCCAGATGTCCACGAAGGGATGTCCGACGACGAGCAGGTCCGGGCTGCCCACCGCTGCGGCGATCCGGCTCTCCTTGGAACCCGGGACGAGATGGTCGAGCAGCACGCCCAGGCGGGCGTCCGGGCCGGGGTCGAACTCGCGGACGACGTCCGCCAGGTTGTCGGCCCCGGCGAGCTGTTCGACGACGACGCCTTCGGCACGCAGGTCGTCACCCCACACCGTCTCGACCAGCTCGCAGTCGTGCAGGCCTTCCACGAAGATCCGCCCGGCCCGGGCCACCCGCGCCCGGCCGCCCACGATCGCGATCGAGCCCGACGCGGTGCGAGCCGGCGCGACCGGTGAGGCCGGCCGCGGCCGACTGATGCGCACCGGCTTGCCCTCGAGCAGCAGGCTGGTGTCGGTGTAGGGGAAGACCCGACGCTTGCCGTGCCGGTCCTCAAGGGTCACCGAGCCGCGGTCGATCACGACCACGGCGCCGCAAAAGCCCGACCGCGCATCCTCGAGCACGAGGTCGATCTCGACGTCGACCACCGGGACCTGCGGACGGGCCCGAGGCGCGAGCGCATCCGGCCCGTAGTCCCTGCTGCGCACCCAGCGACCCTACGTCCGCCGTAGCCTGGAACCCGTGAGCACGCGCACGTACGACGTCCGCACCTTCGGGTGCCAGATGAACGTGCACGACTCCGAGCGGCTGGCCGGGCTGCTCGAGGACGCTGGTTACCGCAAGGCCACGGCCGATGCGACGCCGGACGTCGTCGTGTTCAACACCTGCGCCGTGCGCGAGAACGCCGACAACCGGCTCTACGGCAACCTCGGACATCTGCTGCCGGTGAAGAAGTCACACCCCGGGATGCAGATCGCGGTGGGCGGGTGCCTGGCGCAGAAGGACGGCGCGACCATCGTCGAACGCGCCCCGTGGGTCGACGTCGTCTTCGGCACGCACAACATGGGTGCGCTGCCGGTGCTGCTCGAACGCGCCCGCATCGAGGACGAGTCACAGGTCGAGCTGCTCGAGGCACTCGAGGTGTTCCCGTCGACGTTGCCGACGCGGCGCGAGTCGCCGTACCGGGCGTGGGTGAGCATCAGTGTCGGATGCAACAACACGTGCACCTTCTGCATTGTGCCGTCGTTGCGCGGCAAGGAGCGCGACCGGCGACCGGGTGAGATCCTGCGCGAGGTCGAGATGCTGGTTGCCGACGGTGTGCTCGAGGTGACACTGCTCGGGCAGAACGTGAACTCCTACGGCGTCGAGTTCGGTGACACCCGCGCATTCGGCAAGCTGCTGCGCGCGTGCGGCGAGATCGACGGCCTCGAGCGGGTGCGGTTCACCTCACCGCATCCGCGGGACTTCACCGACGACGTCATCGAGGCGATGGCCGAGACGCCCAACGTCATGCCGAGCCTGCACATGCCGCTGCAGTCCGGCTCTGATCGCGTGCTCAAGGCGATGCGGCGGTCTTACCGCGCAGGGAAGTACCTCGGCATCATCGACCGGGTCCGTGCCGCGATTCCCGACGCGGCGATCACGACCGATGTCATCGTGGGATTCCCCGGCGAAACCGATGACGACTTCGCGCAGACGCTCGGTGTCGTCCAGGCCGCGCGCTTCGCCGGCGCGTTCACGTTCCAGTACTCCAAGCGACCGGGCACACCAGCGGCGGACATGGTGGGCGAGGTGTCGGCCGACGTGGTGGCCGAGCGTTACCAGCGGCTGGCGGCCGTTGTCGAGGACGTCGCCTGGACCGAGAACAAGACCCAGCTCGGCCGCACCGTCGAAGTGCTCGTCTCCGAGGGGGAGGGGCGCAAGGACGGCGCGACCCATCGCATCTCCGGCCGAGCCCGGGACAACCGGCTCGTGCATCTGGTCCCGTGCGATGCACGGCCCGGCGATGTCGTGACCGCTTCGGTCACCTACGCGGCGCCGCACCATCTCGTCGCCGACGAGGTCGTCGCGGTCCGGCCTACCGGTGGCGGCGACGCCTGGCAGGCGCGGCACGAGACGCCGCTGCCACGAGGTGTGCCGCTCGGCATGCCGGCATTGCGGCCGGCCTGACCCCACCGAAGGCGCACCCCCGGCAGCGCGACGCGGACATCTCGCGCGATCGCAAGCGGTCAGCCGCCGCAGCCCTCATAGACGGTCATGTACCACCCAGGTGTGTCCGCCGGCCCGACGTCGAAGTAGGCGTGACCGATGCCGTGCTTGTGCATCGAGGCCGGGTAGCCGTGCGTGAACACGCACAGCAGCATGCCATCCAACGCTCCCGCCCGGCAGCGCTGAAGCCGGAGGTGGTTGGCCTCGGAGTGCATGTCGTTGAGCAGGAACCGGGCGTTGGGGTTCGTGACGTGGCACAGGGCGTCGAGGTCGCCACGGTTCCACGCGGCGGCGAGGTAGGTCATCGCGGCCTCGGGAGTGGTGAAGTGCGGGGAGTGGCCGGTGCCCGGGCACGACGGGAGCGCGATCGGCTGCGTCAGGTGCTCGCGCGGCGCCTTCTCCTGGCGATACGTGATCGGTACGACGCCATCCGGAGTGGCATACGGCGTGGGCTCGGTCGCCGCCTGGACCCGGTCGGCGCTGAGAGCCGCGCGCCGCTCGGCAACCTGGCCGCCGCAGCCGGCGAGTGATGTCAGCAGCACTGCCACAGCCAGCGTCTGGATCTTCATGGGTCCTCTTTACGGCGCTCGGTCCGGTTGACACCGGTTTGGACCCGGCCCGAGCCGGATGGTTACAGCCGACTTCGCGGCGCGCAAGGGAGGATGCCCGGCCCGCGATGCCACGGGGCGACCTAGCCTGGCCAGGTGCTCGTCGCCGCCGCGGTGCTGCCGCACCCGCCGCTGCTGATCGGCGAGCTGGCCACTGGCGCCGCGGCCGAGCTGGACGAGCTCCGAACCGCCTGCAGCAACGCGGTGGCACGCGTCGCCGCTGTCGCGGCCGACGTGACCTTCGTCGTCGGAGCGGACATCGGGCTTCGGGCCACGTCCTTCGCCCCCTGGGGTCCGGGAGCTCCGGGCGCCGGCGTCACCGTCGACGTGCCCGAGCCGCTGCCGTTGCCGTTGCTCGTCGGAGCCCGGGCCACCGCCGGCACCGTGCGCTCGTTCGTCGTCGTGGACCCGACCCTCGACGCGGCGGAGTGTGCGGCGCTCGGAGCGGACCTCGCGACCGCTGCCGACCGCGTCGCTCTCATCGTCATGGGCGACGGCTCCGCCCGGCACAGCACCAAGGCACCCGGCTACATCGACGCACGCGCGGACCCGGTCGACCGCGCTGTCGCCGCAGCCTTCGCCGAACCCGACCCGGCCGGACTGCTGCGGCTCGACCCGACGACCGCTGCCGCGTTGCTGGTCGCCGGCCGGGCGCCGTGGCAGGTGCTGGCCGGTGCGGCGGCCGGGCAGGAGTGGACCGCGCACGAACCGCGCTGGGATGTCCCTTATGGAGTGAGTTATCACCTCGTGACCTGGCTCGTTGCAGGACAAGGCGTGTCCAACGCGAAATTCGCTCGTTGAGGTCGTCGTACGACCTTTTTCGGCTGCCCCTCACGCGGAGGACTTGTGTCCCGTTCCACCTTGATGATCGCTCTCGCGGGCGCGACCGCCCTCGGCGCCGGTGCGCTCGCCGCCGGGGCCGACGCATCGACGGCGCCCAAGCCGGCGCTGCGCTTCTCGCACGAGGTCGTCGTGGACCAGCAGCGGTCCGGCTTCGAGCCCGACATCGCGATCGACGGCAAAGACCGGTGGTACTCCAGCGTCCCCAACGGCTCGTCGACGACGCACAGCTTCATCTGGCAGTCGCTCGATCACGGCAAGAGCTTCCAGATGATCCCCGGCCAGGTCGGGTTGGGTAAGCCGCTCACCTGCTTCCAGGGCGGCGGTGACACCGAGTTCGCGTTGGACAAGAAGGGCGACATCTTCTTCTCCGACCTGCAGAACCTCACCAACCTGTCCAACAGCGTGAGCACAGACCACGGCGCGACGTTCAAGACCCAGTGCGCCTCCGTGAGCAACACCCCGGTCGACCGCATGTGGTACGCCGTGCACGGCAACCTCGGTGACCCCGACTTCGCCATCTACGAGGAGTACGACGCGGTCCTGTCCGGCCTCGACGTCAACGCGAACTACCCGACCAACCAGCTCGTCGAGGTGGTCAGCCACGACGGCATCAACTTCCAGCCGGTCCTCAACTCGCGGATCGCGTCCGGTCACGTCGACCCCGACTGCTATGGCGGCGGGATGCCCAACTGCGTCACTGACGACGAGGGCATCCCCGGCAACCAGGTGCTCGCCAAGAACGGCGACCTGCTCATCGCGCACAGCAGCGGCGACGGCAACAAGGTGATCGTCAGCCGCGGGCACCCGACGCAGCTGCCCGGTGGCATCACTCAGGCGACGTGGAAGAACTACGTCGTCAACGCCTCGCTCTGCCCGGACAAGCCACACGCAGCGCCGGGCATCTGCGGCGCCGCCAACTTCGCCACCATTGCCGAGGACACCGCCGGTCACTTCTACGTCGCGTTCTCCTCGCAGCAGACGAACCAGAGCGGCACCCCGACCGGTCCCTACCGGACTTACGTCGTCGCCTCCAAGGACGGCATCCACTGGGGCCGGCCGACCCTCGTCAGCCGAGGCGGCTCCAATGCCTTCTCCTGGATCACCGCCGGCTCCAACGGCCGGGCCGCGGTCGCGTGGTATCACGCCAACGAGACCAACGAGAACGGCAAGTACCTGCTCGACAACCTCACCCATGCCGAGATCAGCGTGCAGGTCGGCGAGAGCCTCGACGCGCTGTCCGCGCACCCGCACTGGAGCGTCACCAACGTCTCCGAGCACCCGATCAAGTACGGCCCGATCTGCACCTCGGGCACGACGTGCACGGTTTCGATGGGCGACCGCAGCCTCGGTGACTACCTCGAGGTGAACCACGATGCCAAGGGCGCCCTCGTCCTGGCCTACGTCGATGACACGTCCAACACCTTCACGACCGGACCGACCGGCGCCATCGCCGAGAACGGACCGGTGGTCATGGTCAAGCAGATCGGCGGCCCCAGCCTCATCGCTGGTCGCATCAACGGCCCGGGCCAGGGTCCCGGCGCGGCCTTCAACTCGGTGACCGACAGCAGCGGCGACGCCTTCTACAACGCGGCGGCCCAGCACCTCGCTGCCGGGTCCAACCTCGACCTCACCGGAGCATCCATCCGCGAGGACGCGAAGGGCCTCGTGATCACCATCCGGGCGAAGTCGCTCGCGAACCTGCAGGTCGCGCCAACGGCCGGCGGCAGCACCGGGGAGTGGATCACTCGCTTCACCACCTACAACCCGCACACGCCGGGCAACGGCCACATCTACTACGCCGGCATGGAGTCGGTCGCCGGCCAGGCGCCGCGGTTCTTTGCCGGTGACACCGCGCCGACGCCGGTGAGCAGTGAGCAGATCAGCATGCTGTTCGACTCCAACACCTCAGTGCCGGGTGCCGTCCAGGGCAACACGATCACGATCCACGTGCCTTACTCGGTCGTCCCCGGGGCCAAGCGAGGCGCCACGCTCTACAGCGCGACCGCCTTCTCCGCGACCACCCTGGCGACATTGGCGCAGAACCCGCTCGGCCTGTTCAACGTCATCGACGCGACGGTGCCGTTCGACTACACGATGCGCGGCCCGCACTAGGCCGGTCTGCCCGGTGGCGGACCTGCCCTGCTTGCATGGGCGGCATGGCAACCGGCTCGGCTGAGCTTCGTGCGCCGACGCCGGACGCGGTGCGGCGGCCGTTGGTCATCGCGGTCGTCGGTCCGACGGCGACCGGGAAGTCGGCGCTCGGCGTCGACCTCGCGCTCGCTCTGTCCGAGCGCGGGTCGCCGAGCGAGATCATCAATGCCGACTCCATGCAGATCTACCGCGGCATGGATGTCGGCACGGCCAAGCTGACGGCCGACGAACGGCGTGGTGTCACCCATCATCTGCTCGACATCTGGTCGGTGACGCGCACGGCGTCGGTCGCCGACTACCAGCGTCACGCCCGCGCCCGGCTGGACGCGATCATTGCCGGCGGCGGTGTGCCGATCATCGTCGGCGGCAGTGGGCTCTATGTGCGCGCCGTCATCGACCGGCTGGAGTTCCCCGGCACCGACGACCGGTTGCGGGCCGAGCTCGAAGCCGAGCTGCTCGCACTCGGCGCGCCGGCTCTGCACACCCGGCTGGCCGCGGTCGACCCGGCAGCAGCCGCGGCGATCCTGCCGACGAACGGCCGGCGCATCGTGCGTGCGCTCGAGGTGATCGCACTGACGGGCAAGCCGTTCACCGCGGCGCTTCCGTCGTACGACTCGGTGTACGACGACCGTTACGATCTCGTGCAGCTCGGGCTCGACCTGCCGCCCGACGACCTCGACGCCCGTATCGACGAACGGACCCGGCAGATGTTCGACGCCGGCCTCATCGACGAGGTGCGAACGCTCGAACAGGCCGGCCTCCGCGACGGCCGCACCGCGTCGCGAGCGCTGGGCTACCAGCAGGTGCTCGCGATGGTCGACGGCCTGCTCACCGAGCCCGAGGCCCGCGCCGAAACCGCACAGGCGACCCGGCGCTTCGTCCGGCGGCAGCGGTCGTGGTTCCGGCGGGACCCTCGCATCCACTGGCTGTCGCCGGCACCGGATCTGCTCGCGCGTGCGCTCACGACGATCCGGGTCGGCGGGGCAGGCTAGCCCGTTCGGGCCATTCCGACGAAGGACATAGCCCCGCAGACTGCGCGCAGGAGCCCACCTTCGCGGAGGCATCATGCCCAGCCTCGACTTGGACATCGTCCCGGCACTGAGCCGCGCCCTCGACGAGGATGCGCTGGTCCTGCACTTCCAGCCCGAGGTCGACCTCGCCAGTGGTGCGGTCGTCGGCATGGAGGCGTTGCTGCGCTGGCAGCATCCGCAGCGTGGCCTGCTCTGGCCGGCGGACTTCCTCGCTGTCGCCGACGGTGCCGGTCTGATGCCGGCGCTGGGCTGGTGGGTGTTGGAGCACTGCGCAGCCGAGCTCGAGAGCTGGCGGCCGCTGCCGCCGACTGTCGACGGGGCGCACCGGCAGCTCTGGGTCAACATCTCCGGCTCGCAGCTGTTGGAGCCCGGCTTCGTCGACCGGGTCGCCGAACTCGTGCACGAGTGCGCACTTCCGCCCGGCGTCCTCGGCATCGAGGTCACCGAGGAAGCCCTGGCGTCGGGCAGCCGCTCGGCGCCGGCACTGCTCGAAGCCCTGCGGGACGTGGGCGTCGCTCTCGCCATCGACGACTTCGGCTCGTGGTACTCCTCGCTCGGCACGCTGGGCGAGCTCCCGCTCGAAGCCGTCAAGCTCGACCAGTCGTTCGTGCGCGGGGTCGGCTCGGACCTCGAGGGCGACAGCATCGTCTCATCGGTGATCGAGCTCGCGCACGCTCACGGCGTCCGGGTGGTCGCCGAGGGCGTCGAGTCCTGGTCCGAGGGTGCCCGGCTGTGCGAGCTCGGCTGCGACCGGGCGCTCGGATACCTGTTCAGCGGCCCGCAACGCGCCGAACAGGCGCGGTTGATGCTGGCTCACGGCACCGGCTGGCAGGGTGCCGGCCGGGTCCCGCAGCCCCGGGACCGACGGACGTTGCACCGGCTCTGAGGGGCCGAACGCCGTAGCCTGGTGACGTGCGGTTCGTGAAAGGGCACGGCACCGAGAACGACTTCGTCGTGCTCCCGCCCGGGGAGGCTCCGGCGCAGCTCGACGCGTCGCTCGTCCGTGCACTCTGCGACCGTCGCGCCGGGATCGGGGCCGACGGCGTTCTGCGGGTCGTCGAGGTGGGCCAGACCGAGGGCAGCGACCCGACCGTGCGCTGGTTCATGGACTACCGCAACGCCGACGGGTCCATCGCCGAGATGTGTGGCAATGGCATCCGTGTGTTCGCGCGGTACCTCGTCAGTGCCCGGCTCGCGCCGCCCGGTCGGCTGCGGATCGCCACGCGGGCCGGAGTGAAGGACGTCGATGTTCCGGTCCGCGGGGATATCAGCGTCAACATGGGCGTGGCCGAGCGGCTCGACGACGCGAAGGTCGTTGTGGGTGACCACCGCTGGGAGGCGGCCGGCTGGTCGATGGGCAACCCGCATCTCGTCGTCGTCGACGTCCCCGACCTCGATGCGCTCGACCTGGCCCGGCCGCCGGTGATCGACCCGCCGCAGGCCTACCCCGACGGCGCCAACGTGGAGTTCGTCGAGCGCCTCGGGGACCGTCACATCCGCATGCGGGTGCATGAGCGCGGCGTCGGCGAGACCCGCTCGTGCGGCACCGGCGCCTGCGCGGCTGCGGTGGCCGTGATGGACATCAGGCAGGAGCGGGCGTCGTACGACGTCGACGTGCCCGGCGGACGTCTCGTGGTCGCGTGGCGCGAGGACGGCTCGGTGCTGCTGACCGGACCCGCAGTGTTGGTGGCCGAGGGCGAATATCGGCGCGACGCGACGCCATGACCGTGCCACGATCCGGGATGAGCCTGGACCAGCCAGGCGTTGTCAGGGAGACATGACGACCTCACCTTCATCCACTCCGCGCGACTCGGAACTCGACGCAGCAGCCTTCGAGCTCGGCGATCTCACCGAACGGGACCTCAGCGAGTCCGACGAACGGGTCGAGCTGGAGCTCGAGGCTCGCCGTGGCCTGCGCCGGGTTGCCGGCATCACCACCGAGCTCGAGGACGTCACCGAGGTCGAATACCGCCAGCTCCGGCTGGAGCGGGTCGTGCTCATCGGCGTCTGGACCGCCGGGACGCTGGATGACGCAGAGACCTCGCTGCAGGAGCTGAAGGCGCTCGCCGAGACCGCCGGGTCACTGGTGCTCGACGGGCTCATCCAGCGCCGGGACCGGCCCGACCCGGCCACCTATGTCGGCTCGGGCAAGGCCCGCGAGCTGCGCGACATCGTGGTCGAGACCGGCGCCGACACCGTCGTCTGCGACGGCGAGCTGACCCCCGGCCAGCTGCGTCAGCTCGAAGAGGTGGTCAAGGTCAAGGTCATCGACCGGACCGCACTGATCCTCGACATCTTCGCCCAGCACGCACGCAGCAGGGAAGGCAAGGCGCAGGTGGCACTCGCGCAGATGGAATACATGCTGCCGCGGCTGCGCGGCTGGGGTGAGTCCATGTCCCGCCAAGCCGGCGGCCGCGTCGCCGGCGGCGGCGGCATCGGCACCCGCGGTCCGGGTGAGACCAAGATCGAGACCGACCGGCGCCGGATCCGCACCAAGATGGCCAAGCTGCGCCGCGAGATCAAGGGCATGGGCACGGCCCGCGACGTCAAACGCCAGGAGCGCCGCCGCAACGCCGTCCCCAGCGTCGTGATCACCGGCTACACCAACGCCGGCAAGTCCTCGCTTCTCAACCGGCTGACCGGCGCGGGCGTGCTGGTCGAGAACGAGCTGTTCGCCACCCTCGACCCGACCGTCCGCCGTAGCAGCACACCAGACGGCCGGCCCTACACGCTCACCGACACCGTCGGTTTCGTCCGGCACCTGCCGCATCAGCTCATCGAGGCGTTCCGGTCCACGTTGGAAGAGGTGTCCGGCGCCGACCTCGTGCTGCACGTCGTCGACGGCTCGCACCCGGACCCGGCGGGCCAGCTCGCCGCCGTCCGTGAGGTGCTGGCCGAGATCGACGCCCGCGGTGCGCCGGAGCTGATCGTGGTCAACAAGGCCGACATCGCCGACCCGGTGTTCCTGCATCGGCTGCTGCTCGACGAGCCCGACGCGCTCGCCGTTTCGGCGCGGACCGGCACCGGGATGGACGACCTCCGTGACCGCATTGCCGCCGTCCTGCCCAAACCCGACGTCGAGGTCCTGCTGCTCGTGCCCTATGAGCGAGGCGATGTCGTCGCGCGCGTGCACGCACACGGCGCCGTGTTGTCCGTCGAGCACACCGACGAAGCCACCCGGATCGAGGCGCGGGTGCCCGGCTGGATGATGGCCGAACTATCCGATTTCGCCCTCTCGACATCCGCATTTTGAGGGGACCGGCCTAGCCCGGCTTAGCCATTCACACTTTCGCCCCGGACTGGTCGAATTGACGCATTCGACACAGCTCGTCGCCCTCTGGCCCCCCGGGAGAACTCGTGAACGTGCGTGTCCCGCGCGCGTTGCCGCGGTTGCGACCGCTGTCCATCGCCGTGCTGCTGGTGGTCACCGCACTCGCCGTGGCGGGATGTCTGGTGACCCGGCAGGTCGTCGCCGACCAGGAGCACAAGCTGCTCAAGCAGCGCACCGAGGAGGCCGGGCTCTACCTGTCGAGCGCGCTCGGAGCGGTCGAGGGAACGCTCGGCTCGTTGGCGACCGCCGCAGTGGGCCCGGGTGGCCCGTCGGCGTTCATGACGAGCGCGAGCCTCGCCGCCAAGGTGCCCAACAGCTTCAGCACGATCGCCCTGGTCAGTCTCGCCGGCACGCCGACGGTGGTCGCCTCCGGTGGCATCCCCATCGCAGACCTCGGCAGCACCCGGCTTGCCGTCGTCCAGCAGGCGGTCGCTGCTGAACAGGCGAAGGGCCTGGCCCAGCTGGCCGCGTCGCCGGTCTTCCGCAGCGCACCGTCGGCGGCGCACGTCGGGTTCGCCTACGCGACTCCCGCCCTGCCCACCGCCGTCGTCTACGCCGAGCTCGCCATCCACCCCGAGGTCAGCAGCCCGGCCACGTCGGGTGCACCGTTCGGCGAGCTCGTCGCCGCCGTCTACGCCGGTTCCCGCGCGCAGCCCGACCAGCTCATCCTCGCGTCGGCCCCGCTCAAGGACGTGCCGTTGCGCGGGCATGTCGCGAGCACCAAGGCCGCTGTCGGTCAGGGCAGCTGGTTCCTCGTCGCGAAGGCTCGGCACCCGCTGGTGGGCTCCGTGGCGACCGCGACACCCTGGGCGATCCTGGGCGCAGTCCTGCTCGCTGCCCTGCTCGCCACCGGCATCGTGGAGACCCTGGCCCGGCGCCGCGAATACGCCCTCGGGCTGGTCGCGATCCGCACCGAAGAGCTCGAACAGTCCCTGACCGAGCTGGCGAGCGCGCATGAGCAGCTCGTCCGCCAAGAGCGGCTGGCGGCGATCGGTCAGCTCGCCTCGACGATCGGCCACGAGCTGCGCAACCCCCTCGGGGTCATCAGCAACGCCGTCTATCTGCTGCGCAACGACTTCGGGCCGGATCCGGGTGACGCCGCGCAGCGACACCTGGCGACCGCCGAACGGGAGATCTCGGCTGCGACCGTGATCGTGGCCGACCTGCTGGAGTTCGCCCGGCAACGGCAGCCCATGGTCGACGACATCGATGTCACAGCACTCGTCGACGAGGTCCTGTCGATCCTGCCGCCGCCCACCGGCATCACCGTGACCCGGGAACACACCGGCCCGGTCGTGGTCCCGGCCGATCGCGACATGCTCCGCCAGGTCCTGCTCAACATCATCGGCAACGGCTATCAGGCCATGCCGGACGGCGGCATGCTGACGGTCACCGCCGTGGCGCTCGACGGCGCGGTCCAGGTGCGTGTGAGCGACACCGGTGTCGGCATGTCCGCGGAGACGCGAGCGAGGCTGTTCGAACCGTTCTTCACGACCAAGGCACGCGGAGTCGGGCTCGGGCTCGCGGTGAGCCGCCGCATCGTCGAGGCGCACAGCGGCGAGATCGTCGTCGACAGCGAGGTCGCCCGCGGCACCGAGTTCCGCATCTTGCTGCCGGCCATCGCCATCCCGCGAGCCGCGGCGGCGAGTGAGTCCTCGGACCGGGTCGCGCCGTGAGCGCGGTGCTGCTCGTCGACGACGAGCCCGGAATGCTCGAGACACTGAGCGAGATCCTGGTCGGCGCGGGCTATCTCGTCACGGCCGTCGGGGACGGTGACACCGCGCTCGCCGAGATCCGCGGGGGCGGGTACGACGTCGTGCTCATGGACATCCGGATGCCGGGCCGCGACGGCGTGTCAGTCCTCATCGACTCGGGTGCCCCGCCGCCACCGGTCATCCTGATGACCGCCTACGCGATGGAGGAGCGGCTCAGGGAGGCGCGGGCGGCCCGTGTCCATGCGGTGGTCCAGAAGCCGTTCGCCGCGCCCTACCTGCTGCGTCTGGTCGCTGCGGCGGTCGCGGCATGAGCGGGCCCAGCATGACGACCGAAGGCGTCAGCGGCACCGACCCCGACCGCTGGATCGTGCTCGTCGTCGACGACGACCCCGGCATGCGGGAGACGGTCGCCGACATTCTCGCGTCGCAGTCGATCCGCGCCGAGACGGCGTCGAACGGCCAGGCTGCCGAAGAAGCCATGCGCAGCGGTCGCGTCGCGCTCGCCATCGTGGACCAGCGGCTGCCGGATGTGCTCGGCATCGATCTGGCCGAGCGCCTGAAGTCCTACGACAGCGACCTGCCGGTGCTGCTCATGACGGGCTACGCGTCTGCGGAGATCGCGATGGCTGCCGTCGGCAAGGTGGAGGACTTCCTCGTCAAACCGGTGCGCCCCGAGATGGTGATCGCGGCGGTCAACAACGGCCTGGACCGGCGCTGGCTGCGGATGCGCAACGCCGAGCTCGTCGGGCAGCTCCAACAAGCGAACGCCGTGCTCGCCGACAACGTGCGTCGTCGGCAGAACGAGCTCACCGCGCTCATCGCGATGACCACCGCTGTGTCGTCGTCCTCGCGGCTCGCCTTCGTGCTCGACGCAGCGGTCGACGTCTTGGGACGCATGGCCGGCACGACCGTGGCCGCGGTCTATCTGCTCGGCGACGACCGGCAGCTCACGTTGAGTGCGGTGCGGGCCACCGAATGGCGACCACCGCAGAGTCTGCCGGGGTTTGCCGAACGCGTGAAGCGCGCCGAGATCGACGGTCACGAATGTGTGCTGGCCGGATTCTCGGCTGACGGAGTCTCCACCGGGGCGCTGCTGCTCGAGCGCACCGAGCAGGAGGCGGACTCGTTCCTCGTCGCGCTCGCGGCTCAGGTCTCCGTCGGTGTGGAGAACGCCCGGCGATCGGAGCGGGAGCGCGCGACCATCGACCGGATGGCAGAGCTCAACCGGATGAAGTCCAGCTTCCTGGCCAACGTCTCCCACGAGCTCCGGACACCGCTGACCGCCGTCATCGGGTTTGCCAGAACCCTGCAAGGGCGGGGGACCAACCTCGCGGACGAGGAGCGGGCCCGGCTGCTCGACCGCATCGAGACGCAGGCCCGGCGCCTGCATCGTCTGGTCGAGGACCTGCTCGACGAGGCACACCTCGATCGCGGCGCGTTGCGGGTGTCGAACGAGCCGGTGCGCATCGCCGAGGTGGTCGACCATGTCGTGTCGTCGATCCCCGACACGGTGCACCGGATCACCGTCGACCTGCCGCCGCAGCCGCCGCTGGTCATCGCCGACGCCGAGCGGCTGGAGCAGGTGCTGGGCAACCTCGTCGACAACGCCCGCAAGTACTCGCCGATCGGCTCCGAGATCCTCATCGGCGGTGCCGCGACCTCGCGCGGCTTCGAGATGTGGGTGGCCGACCAGGGTCGTGGCATCGACCCGGCGTTCCTGCCCAACCTGTTCGAGCCGTTCACGCAGGCCGACATCGGCGACACCAGACGCGATCACGGCGTGGGCCTCGGCCTGTCCATCTGCCGCGGCCTCATGGAGGCGATGGGTGGCACGATCGAGGTGTCCGCCGAGGACGGCGGTGGCAGCCGCCTCACGCTGGTGCTGCCCCGGATCGTGCCGGCGCCCAAAACCCCCATGAACGCGGCACCGTCGGTCACCTCGCAACCCGGCTGAGCGTGCTCCGAGCGTCGTTAGGCCAAACGAGCTAGCCCGGACAAGCCCGAAATCGGGGACGAAAACCATCGTCAACGACTACGTAGTCGCCCCCCGAAGATGTCGAAGGTCTGGGTGTGCGACTAGACGCGGGGGCGCTGGCGGTCGTCGATGCCCTGCTGCTGTCAGCCGCCGGGGTCGCGGCGGTCGTCGCCTGCCTGCTCCGGGCCCGGCGCGCCCACAGTGATCGTCGCGCTGCGTGGGTCCTGCTCGCTCTGGCGGGCGTTGCCGAGCTCAGCGGCCGGTGGCTGTGGTGGACGCATGCCAAGCCCGGCGCGGCCCTCGAGCTGCCCTCCATCGGACCCACGCTGCACGTGCTCGCGGTCGCCCTTGCCGCGGTTGCGGTCCTGCGCCTGCGGGCCAAGCCCGTCGACCGCGCGGCGGCACGACGCACCCTGCTCGACGCGGCGACCGTGCTCGTCGCCGTGGTCCTCGTCACCAGCAGTGCAGTCTTCGCCAACGGCAACGGAGCCTCCACGAGTGCGCGGGAGTTTGCCGGTCTCGCCACCGGCGCGGACAGCGTGCTGGCCGTGCTCGGGCTCGTCGTCCTGTCGTGCGCCCGCTACCCGGGCGGCACCGGCCTGCGCTCGTTGCTGCCGGTGTGCGCAGGGCTCGTCGCCGTCGCCGCCGGTGACGCGGGGGTCACCGGCATTGCTCTGTCCGGTGACGTGGTCAACGGCGGGACACCGGCCGACTTCCTGATCGCCGGCGGATTCCTGCTGCTGATGGCCGGCGCGCTGGTCGGTGAGGAGGTCGACGGCATCGCCGCGATGCCGCGTCGAGAACGCATCGCCGTGACTGCGGCCGTCGGACCGGTGGTCCTCGCAGCGCTGGCCGTCGCCGGCTACCAGCTGACCGAGGGTCGGTTGCCGGCGAGTGTCGCGCTGTCCGTCATGGGCCTGTCCGGTCTGTTGATGATCCGGCTCATCGTCGCCCTGCTCGACAACCTCGTGCTCTCGCGCACGCTCGAGTCGCAGGTGGACGAGCGGACGCTCGAGATCGTCACGCGCGAGCAGTGGTTCCGCTCGCTCGTGCAGCACTCCTCCGACGTGGTCTCTGTCGTCGACGAGGCAGGTCTGATCCGCTACCAGTCGCCGGCGGTCGAGCGACTGTTCGGCTATGACCCCGCCCAGATGATCGGTGCTCCGCTGACATCGCTGCTCCGTGCCGACGACGTGCAGGTGCTCAACAGCGCGCTTGTCCGTGCTGTGGGAGTGCCGGGCTCATCGTTCGTGCTCGAGTTCCCGGTCGCGCACTCGGATGGCACGTGGCGCGACACCGAGACGGTCGTGACCAGCCTGCTCGACGTACCGGACGTTCGCGGTCTGGTGCTCAACACCCGTGACGTCACCGAACGCAAGCAGCTGCAGGAGCGACTGCGACACCAGGCCTACTACGACGCCCTCACCGGCCTCGCCAACCGTTCGTTGTTCCAGCACGAGCTGGCGGCGGCGTTGCCGGCTGCTGTGCCCGGCGCGTTGGCAGTGCTGTTCTGTGACCTCGACGGGTTCAAGGCCATCAACGACGCACAGGGCCATGACGTCGGTGACGCGCTCCTCGGCATCGTGGCGGAACGGCTGCGGCGCTGTGTGCGGCCGATGGATCTTGTCGCGCGCTTCGGCGGTGACGAGTTCGCGGTGCTCGTGCGGGACGTGGATGCAATGACAGCCGCCCGCGACATCGCCGAACGTGTCGCCCTGTCGCTGGAAGCACCGGTGGGGATCGACGGCCGGGACCTGCGCGTCGGAGTGAGCATCGGCATCGCCGGGCTCGCCACGGATGCCGACTCGGTCGACGTGTTGCTGCGCAACGCCGACCTGGCCATGTATCGGGCGAAGGCCGACCGGCACCAGTCCATCGTCGTGTTCGAGACGGCGATGCATGATGCGCTGCTGGCCCGCATCGAAGTGGAGGACGACCTGCGGGTCGCCCTCGGCAGCGGAGAGCTCGTCCTGCACTACCAGCCGACGGTGTCGCTGACCACCGGGGTGGCGGTCGGCGTCGAGGCCCTGATGCGCTGGTATCGGCCGGGTCGGGGCATCGTCTCGCCGTCGGAGTTCATCAGCATCGCCGAGGAGAACGGCTTCATCGACCTGATGGGCCAGTGGGCGTTGTTCGAGGCATGCAAGCAGGCCGCCGAGTGGCAGCGGTTCGCCCAGCCCGGCACTGCGTTCAGCGTCGGCGTGAACATCTCCGCCCGGCAGGTGACGCCTGCGCTGGTCGACCTCGTGGCGGCCGCTGTTGCCGAGGGTGGAATCCCGCCGAGTGCGTTGCTGCTCGAGATGACCGAGTCGGTGCTGCTGGAGCGGACCGAGGAGGCCATCGAGGTGCTTCAGGCGCTGAAGCGTCTCGGCGTGCGCATCGCCATCGACGACGTCGGCACCGGCTTCTCCTCCTTGTCCTACCTCTCCCGCTTCCCCGTCGACGTGCTCAAGATCGACAAGGACTTCATCGACGCCGTCGACCGCTTGGGTGAACGGGCCGAGCTGGCGCGCACGATCGTGGGACTGGGCCGGTCGCTCAACGTCGCGACGATCGCCGAAGGCATCGAACGCCAACCCCAGTGCCAGGCCCTGCGCGACATGGGCTGCGAGTTCGGCCAGGGCTACCTGTTCAGCCGGCCCTTGCCCGCCAACGGGGTCACGGTGCTGTTGCAAGGCGCGACCGGCGGCATGCTGCCCGAGCAACGGGGCGCAGCCGGCGTCGAGACGGTGGACTTCGAAGTGGTGGAGCTCGGCGCCTGAGCCACGCTCCGCTTGCCGTCAGACCCGGCGCAGCACCGCGCTGACCCGGCCGAGGATCGTCGCGCCGTCACCGTCGATCGGCTGGTAAGCGTCGTTGGAGGGCATGAGCCAGATGTGCCCGTCGCGACGGCGGAAGGTTTTCACCGTCGCCTCGCCGTCGATCATCGCTGCGACGATGTCGCCGTTGTCGGCGGTGGGTTGCTGCCGGACCACGACCCAGTCGCCGTCGGTGATCGCGGCGTCGATCATCGAGTCACCCTTGACCTGCAGCAGGAAGAGCTGGCCGTCACCGACGATCTGGCGGGGGAGCGGGAAGATGTCCTCGACGACCTGGTCGGCGAGGATCGGCCCCCCGGCCGCGATGCGCCCGACCACGGGTACGTAGGCGGGCACCGGGCGTGCGTCTCCCTCGCCCGTGACGTCCGCCGGGGTCGCGGGCAGCATCACCTCGACTGCGCGCGGCCGGTTGGCGTCGCGGCGCAGATAGCCCTTGCGCTGCAGGGTGGCCAGCTGGTGGGCGACGCTGCTCGTGCTGGTCAGCCCCACCGCCTCGCCGATCTCCCGCATCGACGGCGGGTAGCCGCGGCGCTCGACGGAGTCCCGGATGACCTCGAGCACGCGTCGCTGGCGCGGTGTCAGGCCGGACTCGTCCGCCGGGCCGTCCGGGATCTCCCGGACGCGTGCCGCGGCCGGCTCCGCCGCCGCATTGCCCGCAGCGGGTGGGGCGGGCCGGTCAGTGCGCGGCTGCTTGGCCACGGGGGGCTCCTCTCGGTCGACGCCTGTGACGGTAGCCACAAGCGCGACACAATTCAAACACCTGTTCGAACGTGTCGGTTTCTTGTCGCCCGGCCGTGGTACAACTTCGTACAGACGTTCGATCGAACGCCTGTTCGGAGATTTGAGGTGGGTCCGGTGAGCATGACGTACGACGAGGCCAGGGCCGTGAGCGTGTCGGGAGCGTCGCGGGGTTCGACCGGCCCGCCCCGCCCCGTGCCGCGGACCGGCGCGGCCAGGGCACGACTCACCCGCCGCGGTCGGGTCGTGGTGGTCCTGACGACGCTCGTGCTCCTCGTGGTGGGCTTCTCCGCCGGCCGGGTGTCCAGCCAGGCGGCCAGCGCCGGTCACGCCAAGCCCCACACGATCACCGTGGCGCCGGGGGAGACGCTGTGGCAGCTGGCCGCGCGGATCGAGCCGCACGCCGACCCGCGGCTCGTGGTCGCCCAGATCGAGCGGGCCAACCACCTCACCGGCCCCGAGCTCCTCGCCGGTGAGCAGTTGATCACGCCCTGACCTGCGCGAACTCCCGCAAGCACCACGACCTGGCGCGACACGCCGGACGACATCGGCGATTTGCTTGCGCACCGGCCGAATCACCCCTACGTTCTGGCCCAACATCTTGTGTTACACCGTTGTAGTTTGATCCACAGGTTGTGTCACAGGCTGTCCACAGATCCACAGGCAGGCAGCCGCCGGCATATCGGTGCGAAGGGGGACGAAGCGATGCATTGCCCCTTCTGCCGGCACCCGGACTCCCGCGTCGTGGACTCCCGGGACTACGACGACGGGGCGGCGATCCGCCGTCGCCGGTCGTGTCCGGACTGCGGCCGGCGCTTCACCACCGTGGAGACCCCCGCCCTGGCCGTGGTGAAGCGTTCGGGGGCCACCGAGCCGTTCAGCCGGACCAAGGTCGTCACCGGCGTCCGCAAAGCCTGCTCCGGCCGGCCGGTCACGGAGGACGAGCTCGCGCTGCTCGCCCAGCGGGTCGAGGAGACCGTGCGGGGCAGCGGGTGTGCAGAGGTGCCCGCGCACGAGATCGGGCTGGCCATCCTGGGCCCGTTGCGGGACCTCGACGAGGTCGCCTACATGCGCTTCGCGTCGGTCTACCGCGCCTTCACCTCGCTGGCCGACTTCGAAGCCGAGATCGCTGAGCTGAGAGCCCACCAGGCGCTCGGCCCGGCCCCGCAGGCGGACGGCTCGGAGGTCATGAGATTCGGCGGCGCCCACGACCCGGCGCCGCCCCCGGTGCACGCCACGACCGCGGCACGCTGAGCCCACCGGCTCGCCCCGCGTCCCGACCCCGGGGGCGGCGCCGCACCAGCGGTGACCACCCGACCCTCCCACTTGCGAAAGTCGCAGAAATCGCCGGACCCAGACCCGCACCGCGGACGATTCGCGGCCCCACCAGCGTTGACCAGATGAGCAGGAAGAGGACTTCAGATGACTGAGACGGTGAGTGGCACCGTAGGTGGCTCCCAGCGCGGCGCCGGGTCGCGGCGCCAGCGTGGGTTGCGGATCGAGCGCGTCTACACCCAGCCGGGCGTGCACCCCTACGACGCGGTGACCTGGGAGCGCCGCGACGTGGTGATGACCAACTGGCGCGACGGCTCGGTCAACTTCGACCAGCGTGGGGTGGAGTTCCCGGCCTTCTGGTCGGTCAATGCGACCAACATCGTGACGACCAAGTACTTCCGCGGAGCGGTGGGGTCGCCGCAACGCGAGTCGAGCCTGCGCCAGCTCATCGACCGGGTCGTGCTGACCTATCGCAAGGCCGGCGAGGACAACGGCTACTTCGCCGCCGCCGAGGACGCCGAGATCTTCGAGCACGAGCTCACCCACATGCTGCTGCACCAGGTGTTCAGCTTCAACTCGCCGGTCTGGTTCAACGTCGGCACGGCGTCGCCGCAGCAGGTATCAGCTTGTTTCATCCTCGCGGTCGACGACACGATGGACTCGATCCTCAACTGGTACCGCGAGGAAGGGCTGATCTTCAAGGGCGGCTCCGGCGCCGGGCTCAACCTGTCTCGGATCCGGTCGTCCAAGGAGCTGCTGTCCTCCGGTGGCACCGCGTCCGGCCCCGTCAGCTTCATGCGCGGCGCCGACGCGAGCGCCGGGACGATCAAGTCCGGCGGCGCCACCCGGCGTGCGGCCAAGATGGTCATCCTTGACGTCGACCACCCCGACATCGAGGAGTTCATCGAGACAAAGGCCAACGAGGAGAACAAGATCCGCGCCCTGCGGGACGCCGGCTTCGACATGGACCTCGGTGGCAAGGACATCGTGTCCGTGCAATACCAGAACGCCAACAACTCGGTCCGCGTCAACGACGAGTTCATGCGCGCGGTCGAGGAGGGCAAGGAGTTCGGCCTGCGTGGCCGCAAGACCGGCGAGGTCCTCGAGACCGTCGACGCCAAGGAGCTGTTCCGCAAGATGGCGGAGGCAGCGTGGGGCTGCGCCGACCCAGGCGTTCAGTACGACGGCACGATCAACGACTGGCACACCTGCCCGGAGACCGGCCGCATCACCGCGTCCAACCCGTGCAGTGAATACATGCACCTCGACAACTCGTCGTGCAACCTCGCGTCGCTCAACCTGATGAAGTTCATCAAGGACGACGACACGTTCGACGCGGCAACCTTCGCCAAGGCCGTCGAGTTCATCATCACGGCGATGGACATCTCCATCTGCTTCGCCGACTTCCCGACCGAGGCGATCGGCGACACGACGCGCGCCTACCGCCAGCTCGGCATCGGCTATGCCAACCTCGGCGCGCTCCTGATGGCGACCGGCCATGCCTATGACAGCGAGGGCGGCCGATCCCTGGCCGGCGCCATCACCTCACTGATGACCGGCACGGCCTACAAGCGGTCGGCCGAGCTCGCCGGCGTGGTGGGGCCTTACGAGGGCTATGCGCGCAACGCCGAGCCGCACCAGCGGGTCATGCGCAAGCACGCCGCTGCCAACGATGCGGTGCGTCCGGTGGACGCCGACGCAGCGCGGGTCCTGCACTTCGCGACGAAGGCGTGGCAGGAGGGCAACGCGATCGGTGAGAAGAACGGCTGGCGCAACGCCCAGGCCAGCGTGATCGCACCCACCGGCACCATCGGCTTGATGATGGACTGCGACACCACCGGTCTGGAGCCCGACCTCGCGCTGGTGAAGTTCAAGAAGCTCGTCGGCGGCGGGTCCATGCAGATCGTCAACCTCACGGTGCCGCGCGCGCTCGCCAAGCTCGGTTACCAGGAAGAGCAGATCGAGGCGATCGTCGAATACATTGCCGAGCACGGCAACGTCGTCGACGCTCCGGGGCTTCGGCCTGAGCACTATGACGTCTTCGACTGCGCGATGGGTGCACGGTCCATCTCCGCGATGGGGCACGTGCGGATGATGGCGGCGATCCAGCCGTTCGTGTCCGGCGCGCTGAGCAAGACGGTCAACCTGCCCGAGACCGCGACGGTCGAGGACATCGAGGACGTCTACTTCCAGGGCTGGAAGCTCGGCCTCAAAGCTCTGGCCATCTATCGCGACAACTGCAAGGTCGGCCAGCCGCTGACCGACGCGCGCGCCAAGAGCAAGGACGTCGCGGTCGAGGTCACCGACGCGGGCCAGCACCGTCCGGTGCGCAAGCGGCTGCCGAAGAAGCGTCCGTCGCAGACAGTGTCGTTCTCCGTCGCCGGTGCCGAGGGCTACATGACCGCCGGGTCCTATCCGGACGACGGTCTCGGCGAGGTCTTCCTCAAGCTCGGCAAGCAGGGCTCGACGCTTGCCGGTGTGATGGACGCGTTCTCCATCGCGATCTCGATCGCCCTGCAGTACGGCGTGCCGCTCGAGACCTACGTGCAGAAGTTCACCAACATGCGGTTCGACCCGGCCGGCATGACCGACGACCCGGACATCCGCATGGCGCAGTCGGTGATGGACTACATCTTCCGTCGCCTCGCGCTGGACTACCTGCCCTACGACAAGCGCGCCGAGCTCGGCATATTCACCGCGGAGGAGCGGGCGGCGACGGTGTCGACGTCCTACGGTGCCGCTCCGGCGGCTCCGGCCGAGGAGGATCTCGACCCGGAGACGTTGCGCGACAGTGTTCCGCTGGAAGGCGGCGCGCCGCTCGAGGTGCAGGTGACCGAGGCGACGGCGAAGCCGGCACCGGTCAAGGCTCGGTCGTCGACCGAGCTCATCGAGGCACAGCAGGGCACCGCGGCCGACGCGCCGCTGTGCATGACCTGCGGGGTCAAGATGCGCCCGGCCGGTTCGTGCTACGTCTGCGAGCAGTGCGGCAGCACCTCCGGCTGCAGCTGACGGGGAGCTCGGCGCTCTACTGCGCGACTGATCTTCGCGTTGTTGCGGTTCTGAGCCCTCAACACGCCGTGGTCCAGCGCAACATCGCGAAGATCACGGCGTCGACGAGGTGCCGATACCTCCCTGGCCGC
>JAVEEH010000201.1 GCA_030840545.1 Frankiaceae bacterium
CCGTGAAGTCGTGGTCGGTCATCAGCTGGGCCTTCTGCAGCGCATAGGGCATGGCGAGCGGACCGTCGGAGACGACCTCGAGGAGTGCCGATCGGTCGATGCCGAGTCGGTCGCAGGCGGCGAGCGCGTCGGCCATCGCGACAGTTGCTGCGGTCATCCAGGTGTTGACGACGAGCTTGAGCCGGCTGGCCTCCTGGCCGGTGCCGACGAACAGGACCCGCTCGCCGAGCGCGTCGAGCACGGGCCGGGCTGCCTCGACTCCGGTGCTCGGGCCGGCGACGAGCCAGCTCAGCTTCCCGGTCCGCGCCGGCGTTGTGCTGCCGGACACGGGCGCATCGAGCATCGTCCGGTGATTGGCGTCGGCGAGTGCCCGCAGTCGATCGGCCCAATCGGCGCCGACGGTGGAGGCCTGCACCCACACCGCGTCCGGGCGCATCGCGGGCAGCATCTGCTCGGCGACGGCCTGGACCGCCTCTCCGTTGGTCACCATGGTGATGACGACCGATGCGTCGGTGACCGCCTGCGCGGCGTCAGCTGCGGCCGTGACGCCGACCTCGACGAGGCGGCCGGCATGGTCAGGGTTGCGGTCCCAGACCGTCACGAGATGGCCGGTGTCGGCCAATCGCGCGGCCATCGCAGAACCCATCCGCCCGGCTCCGAGAATCGTGACCTTCATCGTCGTCCTCCGTTTCGTGTTCGGCCGCGGTTCATGACCGTCGCTGTGCCGGTCAGGCGCCCGAGGGAAATGCGAGACCGATCCCGAATCCGATCGCGGCGGCACCCAGGCCGATCACGACCATCTTCAGTCCGTTACGCCGCCAGCTTCCGACCAGGGTGATCGCCGAGTAGGCACCGACCCCGAAGAGCACCACACCGCTGAGCGCGATCGCGACGACGACGGCGGGCGCTCTGGCCAGCAACAGGAAGGGCACGAGCGGGATGAGGTGTCCCACCAGGGTGGCTGCGGTGATGATGACCGAGCTGCGCAGCGCGTCGCGAGTCTCGACCGGTTGCAGGTGCAGCTCGTCGTCCATGATGGTGGCCAGCCATCGGTCCTTGTCTGCGGTGATCGTGTCGACCACCTGGTCGAGCAACGTGCCGCTGAAGCCTTTCGCGGCATACATGGTGCGCACGGCGTCCCGTTCGGCGTCGGGCAGGTTCTCGATCTCGGCCAGCTCACGTCGGCGTACGGCCTCGTAGTAGTCGCGATCGGACAGCCGCGAGGTGTAGCCGACGGCGCCCATCGAGATGGACTCGGTGATCGCGGCGGCGAACCCGGCGACGAGAAGCACCGTGTTGGAGCCACCGGCGGCGATGACGCCGAGGACGATGCCGAGGATGTTCACCAGGCCGTCCTGGCCGCCGAGGATGACGTCACGCAGCCAGTTGGCCTTGAGCTCGTGCCGAAGCGGGCGTCCAGCGGCCACGGACTCATCATTACGCGACAGCGTCACGGTCATGACACGACCTCCGCGTGGTGCCGCCTGCTGGAAGGCCGGAGCGCTCTGACGGGCACGATCAGGATCGCGGCGGCGACGGTGGCGAACACCGTCATCAGCACGCTCGTGCTGAGCAGCTGGTCGAGCACACCGAGCGCCACCACCGGCACGGCGAGGCCGACGTAGCCGGCGAGGAAGAACGCTGCAAGCACCTCGCCCCGGCTGCCGGGCGGCGCCATGTCGATGACGGTGGCGAGCAACGTCCTGAACAGCAGGCCGGCGCCGGCACCGGTGGCGATGGCGCCGACGGCGAACAGCGGCAGCTGGGCCGTCCACGTCCCGATCGTCAGCAGCGCGAGCCCCGCGGCCGCGGTGATCGCCCCGGCCAGCCGGTCGATGTGCTGGGCGCGGCGGCGGGACAGCTGGGCGGCCGCAGCCGACAGGAAGACGATCGAGGCGACGGCACCCGCGAGCGCATGGGACGGCTGGTGCAGGGTGCCGGCGAGGAAGCCGGGCACCAACGCGCTGAACACCCCGAAGATCGTGAAGATGACCGTGGCCCCGATCGCGGCCGCGGCGAACGGGGCGCGTGCCTGGCGGGGGACGGCGATGCGCTGCATCCGGTAGGTGGTCGACGCGTCGCGCGTGACCGTCTCCGGGGTCAGCGCCAACGCGATCACGGCGACCGCGAGCAGCGCCTCACTGACCAGGTAGGGCGTGAGCAAGGGGTCCGGGGCGAACTGAGCCAGCAGCCCGGCCAGCAGCGGGCCGAGCCCGATGCCACCAAGGTTCGCCGCGGCGGCGACCGTCTGCGCCCGTCGCGTCGATGCGGCCGGGCGGTGACGGGCGTGCAGCTCACCCAGGTGAGCCGTCGCTGTCGTCGTGACGATCCCGACGGCAAGCCCGGACACCACCCGCGCGACGAGCAGCGCCGGGAGGTTCGTCCAGACGCTGAAGATGAGTCCGGCGAGCAGCGCCAGCATGGTCGCGCTGAGCAGCATGCGCCGCCGACCGACCCAGTCGGAGATGTGCCCGACCAGGAACAGGCTCGCGACGACGCCGACGGCGTAGGCCGCGAACACGCACGTGATGACCAACGACGAGAAGTGGTCGCGCTGCGCGTAGAGGATGTAGAGCGGTGTCGGCATGGCCGCGAACGCCATCACCACCGTGAACGCATAGCCGACAAGCCAGAACCCCACGCCGTGCGACACCGCGCCCACCGGCGGCTGCGCAGCCCGCGCGACCGATCGCGCAGGTGTGGTGACGCTCTCGGTCACGGTCATCGTGGCTCCCAGCCTCGGACACAGCCATCCTGTGCCGGAAGGGACTCATCCGTCCAACAGAAGAATTTGATGACAGTGAGCGGTATTCTCGCTGAATGGAGTTACGGGCCCTGAGCTATTTCGTGGCTGTCGCCGAGGAGCGGCACTTCACGCGCGCGGCCGCGCGCATGCAGGTCTCCCAGTCGGGACTCTCGGCGACGATCAAGTCGCTCGAAGCCGAGCTGCACGCGGCGCTGTTCGAGCGGACCACCCGCCGAGTCGAGCTGACCGCGGCCGGTGCGGCGCTGCTGCCGGAAGCCCGCCGCGCCCTGGCCGCGGCCCGCTCCGGGGCCGAAGCCGTGAGCGCAGTGCAGGGTCTGGAACGCGGAAGCGTGTCCCTCGGCGTGATGCAGCAGATGGGCCTCGTTGAGCTCCCACGCATCCTCGTCCGCTATCACCAGCGCTATCCCGGCATCGAGCTGCGCCTGCGCCAGGCAGCTGCCGCGGACCTGCACCGGCTGCTCATCGACCGTGAGCTCGACCTCGCTGTCGCGTCACCGCCGGAACCGGCTGATGAGCGCTTGGTCGCGGTCGACCTCTTCCACACCCCACTCGTGCTCGCATGCCGCGTCGACGACCCCTTATCCGACCGGAAGACCGTGGGTGCCAAGGATCTCGCCGGACGGCACCTGATCGGTTTCCCCCGCGGCTGGGCGATGCGCACCCTTGCCGACCGGTGGATGCACCAGTCCGGAACGCACCTCGACGTCGGCATCGAGATCAACGACACTTCAACGCTGCTCGACCTGGTCGAGGTCGGGCTGGGCGTCGCGCTCATCGCAGAGGCGCTCACCACCCCGCGGCGTGCACTGCGCCCGGTGCGGCTGAGCGGGCCGAAGATCAACTGGACGATCAGTGCCGTCGCCGTCGCTCCCGGACCTGTTGACCCCGCCGCCCGCGAGCTGTGGGACCTGGTCACGCGCTTTCCGCATCGGCCCAGCGGCGTCCATCGAACGTTCATGGGCGCGTCAGGAGGGAACCGCGCCCGCCGCGGCGAACGCAACCGGCATGCAGCTCACTCGTCGTGACCTGATCCGGGGCGGACTGGCCGCCGGTTCGCTGCTCGCCCTCGGGGGTCCGGCCGGCCGGGTCGCCGCGGCCGACCTGCCGTCACTGCGGCCGCTCGGCGCCCCGCGGGTCGGGCCCTGGCTCGCGCTCGCGGGCTCGCTGCATGACCACTCGACCGACAGCGACGGCGACTCCTCCAGCGAAGCGGTCACGACATGGCTGCACGCACACCGCCAAGAGCTCGGCATCGACTTCATGACGCTGTCGGACCACTCCGACTTCTTCCCGGCCTCCTACAACGTCGGGGTGATGCCGGACCCTTGGAGCCGTCAGGGCGCGTTGATGCAGCAATACACCGGCGCCGACTTTTCGTTGCTGCGCGGCTTTGAGTGGACCAACGACCAGCAGAACCATCTCAACGTCGTGCTGTCCCAGCAGTGGACGACGCGGTTCATCACCGGCGACGCGTGGCTGTCGATGCGGCCGTTCTGGGAGTGGTTCTCGCTGCCGGCCGGCGTCGGGGGAGCGGACGGGCTGGGTCAGTTCAACCACCCGGGCGACAAGGGCGCGCTCAACTGGGACGACTATGCGCTCGACCTCGCGGCGGCCCAGCGGATGTGCACGATCGAGGTGCACGGTGCGCAGGGCCGCGACGGTCGCGGCAGCAGCGACGCGGGCTGGTATTGGTTCGCGCTCGCCAAGGGCTGGCATGTCAGCCCGGTGATGAACTGGGACTGGCACAACTGGTCGTCGGACGCCATCCTGCAGGACCCGACGCCGGGCTCCGACTACGGCGTCGCCGGTCACCTTCCCGGTCAGCGCTCGGTGGTGTTCGCCGCAGACGCGCGACCCGCGTCGCTGCGGTCGGCACTGCTGGCCCGGCGTACGACGGCAACCGAGACACCCGACTTGTGGGCGATGCTCTCCGGCCGACGCCACGGGCACGGGCGGCCCGGGCCGAGGGTCTGGCAGGGTGGCGAGATCACCGGCGTCGGGGACGGCGAGGCGCAACTGCGGGTCGACTTCGGCAGCCCGACCGAAGCGGTGACGCGAATCGACATCGTCGGTGACAACGGCGTGTCGCCCTATCCCTACTACTACGGCGACAACGCCGACTGGAGCGCCAACCACTCGCAGCTGACGCTGTCCTACCTGGCGCAGCACGACCGCTATGTGACCTCCGGCGGGCAGGCGACCCGCAAGGACCGCATCGACACGCCACCGCCTGGCACGGTGCTCGCGACATTGCCGGTCGACCCGACGAGGAGCTATGTCGAGACGACGATCCGGCTGCCGGCGGCAGCCAGCCCGCGGCCGGATGGCAAGCACTTCGTCTATGCGATCGCCTATGCCGGCGACGCCGCGAACCCGGCGCGCTGCTGGACCGCACCGTTGCTCCTCGCCGGCTGAGCCGCGCTGACGTCCCTGGCCCGGCAACGACACATGGACGCTCTGGCGCCAGCTCCTAGCGAGCGGGTAGGACGGCTTCGCGCCGTTCGGTAGCGGATCGCCACTCGGCGCGACCCTGGTCCAGGTCGAGCAGGATGTGGGCGGGCACGGGGCCGGGTTGCTGGCCGGCGTTGAACAGCCAGGTCGGGCCGACTTGCTGGCTCCAGCCGCCGCCGTCGACGAACGGCGCCTGGTGGATGTGGCCGGTGAGCACGACGTCGGGCTCGAAGACGGGCAGCCACTCGGCAAGCGCTTCGTCTCCGAACTCGCGGCGCCCGTCCCACGCCAGCGGTGACCCGGTCGGTGGTGCGTGGTAGATCCACACCCACTGTCGCTTCTCCCGACGGGCGTCGGCTGCGAGCTGGTCGGCGAGACGTGCGCGGCCGATCGGTCCGTCCCACCACGGGCAGATGGTGAACAGCGTCTCGCCGAGCAGAACGGACTCGCCGTCGACGTGAACGCCGGGGGAGGGCGCGTGCGCCAACCACTGCGCGGCCTTCTCGCCGTCGTCGCCGCGGGTGTCGAGGTCGTGGTTGCCGGAGGCTGCGAGCACCGGAATGCGTGCTCCCAGCTGGCGCAGCTGCGCGACCACGGCGACCATCTGGGCGTTGATGGGCACGGCGGAACGGATGTCGAGGAGGTCACCGGCGATGACGACGGCGTCCGCCGCGATCGTGGCGTCGCCGGCGGCCAGCATGAGCCAGTCGTACTGCCGCAGCCGGTAGTGCAGGTCGGAGACCAGCAGCAGTCTCATCCCGATGACGCCATCAGTACGGCGCCTCCGGCTCCCGGTCGGAGCCCGGGTCGGCGTCGGCACCCTGATGGTGCGATAGCGACTCGAGCACGACATCCACGACACCGAGGTGGTCGTCGCGGTCGGCGTACTGTTCGCGGACGTCCACCAGATAGCGGGTCAGCGCGTCGAGCCGGCGGGCGAGCATCGTGGCGACGGCGAGTGCGACCTCCGGGCGGGCGCGCAGGAACGCCGGCGGGTCGTCGCTCACCCTGAACGTGCACGCGTCGATGGTGCGGACGGTGGCGGTGGCCGGCGCTTGCAACAGCACCGACAACTCGCCAAAGACGGCCCCCGGCTGGTCGATGGTCGCCACGGGAACGTCCTCGCGGGAGACGGCGACGGCGCCTGACTCCAGCACCAGCAGCTGCAGCAGAGGATCGCCCTCGGAGATCACGACGATGCCGGCTGCGACGGCGACGCTCGGCAGGTCGGCGGCTGCCGCCAGGATCGTCTCGTACACCGCACCCCTGCCGATGGACTGATCGTGATGATCCGAGGCTTCGGTTACGGCGAGGTTTCATCCATGAG
>JAVEEH010000232.1 GCA_030840545.1 Frankiaceae bacterium
CCCTTCTCGTCGATCGGCGAGTTGGCCTGCGCCACGACGTGGCGGTCCTCCTCGTCGGCGGTCAGGTTGTCGACCTCGTCGGTGACCTTGCCGTCGACGACGCGGCGGTAGGGGGTCTCCATGAAGCCGTACGGGTTGACGCGCGCGAAGGTCGCGAGCGAGCCGATCAGGCCGATGTTCGGGCCCTCAGGGGTCTCGATCGGGCACATGCGGCCGTAGTGGCTCGGGTGCACGTCGCGGACCTCGAAGCCGGCGCGCTCACGCGACAGACCACCCGGGCCCAGCGCCGACAGCCGACGCTTGTGGGTCAGACCGGCGAGCGGGTTGGTCTGGTCCATGAACTGCGACAGCTGCGAGGTGCCGAAGAACTCCTTGATCGACGCCACGACCGGCCGGATGTTGATCAGGGTCTGCGGGGTGATCGCCTCGACGTCCTGGGTGGTCATCCGCTCGCGGACGACCCGCTCCATCCGGGACAGGCCGATGCGGACCTGGTTCTGGATGAGCTCGCCCACGGTGCGCAGGCGCCGGTTGCCGAAGTGGTCGATGTCATCGGTCTCGAAGCCGGCGTCGCCACGGTGCAGGCGCACGACGTAGTCGATCGCGGCAACGACGTCGTCCTCGGTGAGGACACCGGTGCCCATCGGCGCGGTGGTGCCGAGCTTCTTGTTGACCTTGTAACGACCGACCTTCGCGAGGTCGTAGCGCTTCTCGTTGAAGTAGAGGTTGTTCAGCAGCGTCTCCGCGGCGTCGCGGGTGGGCGGCTCGCCCGGGCGCAGCTTGCGGTAGATGTCGATCAGCGCCTCGTCCGGCGTGGTCGTGTGGTCCTTCTCGAGGGTGATCCGGATGGACTCGAAGTCCGCGAACCGCTCGAGGATGCGGGCGTTGTCCCACCCGAGCGCCCGCAGCAGCACGGTGACCGGCTGCCGGCGCTTGCGGTCGATGCGGACGCCGACCTGGTCACGCTTGTCGACCTCGAACTCGAGCCAGGCGCCGCGGCCGGGGATGATCTTGGCGCCGTAGACGTCGCGGTCGGACGTCTTGTCCAGCGTCCGCTCGAAGTAGACCCCGGGCGAGCGGACGAGCTGGGAGACGACGACGCGCTCGGTGCCGTTGATCACGAACGTGCCGTTGGGCGTCATCAGCGGGAAGTCGCCCATGAAGACCGTCTGGCTCTTGATCTCGCCGGTCTCGTTGTTGGTGAACTCGGCGATGACGAACAGCGGCGCCGAGTAGGTCATGTCCTTGTCCTTGCACTCCTCGACCGAGTGCGGCGGGTCCATGAGCCGAGGCTCGCGGAACTCCAGCGACATCGTGTCGGAGAAGTCGCGGATCGGGCTGATCTCGGTGAGGATCTCCTCGAGCCCGCATAGCGCGCCGGGCTCGTTGGCCGCGCGCCAGTCCTGATCGCCGATGAGCCACTTGAAGGAGGCGGTCTGCAGAGCCAGGAGGTCGGGGACCTCGAGCGGCTCGGCGATGCGGGCGAAGGAGATGCGGCGGGGAGCGAGGGAGGACGCAGGGGGGGCAGTAGAGGTGGAGCGCGACGCGGCCAAGTGTGGTCCTACTTTCCGAAAATTCTCGCTGCGGCTAGCGCGCACGCCGAACGACCCGCCGCGGAACGCGCGAAGGCGTCAGAGCAGCGGGAGCATTGGTGGGCAGCGCAAACGAGCAGCATAGCCTTCGGGCGCGCTGCTGTCGAGGTGGCCTCCCCGCCGGGGCGGGGTAGCAGGCCAGCGGTTTTGTCACTGCTGGCGGACAGGATGCTCGCGGGACCGACCCGAGTCAAGGATCCCGGCGCAGATCCGGGCGTTCAGACGGGCGCGAGCTTGTCGATCAGCCAGCGGCCGCCGGCCTGCACCAGCGTGACGTTGATCCGGGACCGGTCCAGCCGGGGCGCGCTCAGCAGGCTGTTCGTCACCGTCTGGCTGACGAAGACCAGCACCACGGCCCGGTCGACCCCGTTGTCGACGACGCCGGCCGCGGTCACGTCGGCCGAGCTGATGGCCCGGTACTTGGCCGCGAGGGGCTGCACACCCTTGGCCGTCGTACGGATGTACTGCTTGCGGAAGTTGGGCGTGAGCTGGGCCTCGGCGCGGGCGAAGTCGCGGGGCAGGTGCCGGTAGTCGTAGGAGAGCACGATCGGCACGGCTGACGCCGCAGCGGCGGCAGCCTGCTTGCGGGCCTCGTCGAGCGCCTGCCGGTGCGAGGCGCGAGCGGCGGCGAAGGCCGACAGCGCGGCCAGCAGCACCGCGAGAGCCGCCATGACGGCGACAACGGCCACACCGACGCTGCGCCGGACCCCGGTCACAGCGGCTTCACGTCGCTCGCCAGCCACCGGCCGTGCAGGCGCAGCATCACCATCTGCAACCCGAAGGAGTCGTTCTGCCCCTTCGGCACGCTCGTGTTGGTGACGGTGCGGTTCAGCGCGAGGACGATCGTCGCGCGGGAGCCGGACCCCTCGACCACGCCCCCGCTGACCACTTCCGCCGTCGAGACCGCCTTGGCCTTGACGATCAGGCTCTGCACCCCGGCGCTCTGAGTCAGGTACTGCTGGCGGAACGAGCCGGTCGACTCGCCCGCGACGCGCTGGAAGTCCTCGTTGAGGTGGTGGTAGTCGTAGGCGGCGAAGTCGACGGCGATCTGCCGGGCTGCGCCCAGCGCCGCGGCCCGGTCGGAGCTCGCGCGCTTCGTGTCGGACAGCTGTCGGGCACCCAGTGCCGCCAGGGCCGCCACGACCACCGCCACGACGAGCGCGACGATGGCGACGGCCCGGCGCCGGCCGTCGACGGGGTCTGCGTGCATCACTTCATCGTAGGCGCGAGCAACAACCACTCCCACGACGACGACCCGAAGATCGGCGCGAGCGGACCGTCGTAACCCAGCTGGTAGCTCTTGCCGTCGAGCCCGGTGAGCAGGCCGGTGGTGGGGTCGTAGGGCAGCGGCACGACCGTCTCGCGACCGGACGCGGATGCGGAGCCGAACGCTGTCGCGGCGCTGTTGCCGCCGCCCCGCTGCTCGGACACGGTCGGGTGCTTGCTGTGGCCGTAGACGGGCCCCGGGTAGGGGTCGGAGTTGGTGACCTGGCTGTTGTCCGGCCGAGGCACGGTGCGGGATCCGCGGTTGTCGGTGGTGATGCCGGTGCCGTGGCAGTAGGCATCGAGGTTGGCAGGGCCTCCCCAGTCCGACTGCGCGGTGGTGCCGTTGTCGTTGTTGCCGCGGAGCTTGGTCGACTGGTAGCCGGTGGTGCACGGGCCGGCGTTGTCGTTGACCTGCCCGAAGTGCGCGGTGCCGTCGCCGGGTGTGACGTAGTAGCCGCCCGCGGTCAACGAGGGGAACAGCTCGAGGGTTGCCCGCACATAGGGCAACCGCACCGCCTGGATCTGGTTGAACGTGATGAGGTTGCCGAGCAGCGTCGGGAGCACCGACTGGTTGTCGCGCAGCAGACCGGCCAGCTGCTTCGACGCCGCCACGCCGTTGTCCAGCACGCCGCGAAGCGCCGGGTCGCTGACGCGCAGCTGGTCCGAGAACGACGCGAAGCTGGCCGCCCAGGCCTTGAGCTGCCCGGCCACGGCGTTCTGGGTGTCGAGGACGGTCGTGCTGTCGTCGATGAGCTGAAGCTGCTGGGGCAGGCTGCGGATAGCCGCCTCGGTGAGCGCGTTGCCGTTGTCGATGAGCGCCTGCAGTGAGGGCCCGAGGTCGGTGAAGCCCTTGCCGAGCTCGTCGATGACGGTGGCGAGGTGCTGCTTGTCCACGCTGTTGATGAGCCGGTCGAGGTCGAGCAGGAGCGTCGCGTCGTCGAGCGGAACGGTCGCGTCGGCGGCTGAGATGACGCTGCCCTCGTGCAAGTAGGGGCCCGTGTCGGTCTGCGGCGCGAGGTCGACGTACTGCTCGCCCACGGCCGAGAGGTCGGCGACCGTGGCGTGCACTTCAGCCGGGATCTTCTTGCCGTGCTCGAGGTCGAGCCGAACCATCACGCAATGGGTGAGGGATCCGCAAAGGCTTCGGTCCTTCGGAAGGTCGACCGAGCCGACCCGCCCGACCGTCACGCCCCGCTCGGTGACCTCGGCGTTGGCGAAGATGCCGCCGCTCTCCGGCAGGACGAGGGTGACCTTGTAGGGGCCGGCCGACAGGAAGTGGAAGCCGACGTAGTTGACGCCCACATAGAAGATGCCCAGCAGCGAGATCAGCGCGAAGGCGACCAGCTGGAACTTGACCGTACGCCGGATCACAGGCCACCGCCGGTCAGCCCGTTGCCGAGAAGGTGACCCAGCAGCTGGCTCGGTGTGGGCAGCGGCACGGGCAGGTGCGGCAGCTTGCCGGTGATGCCGCCGACCAGGCCCTGGCCTTTGCCCTTGCCGGTCCCCTTGGTGCTCCCCGGCGTGCTGCCCGCCGCCGCGCTGCCGGAGCAGGACAGCGGAATCGGTGGCGGAACCATGGTGCAGAAGATCGGGTCCGCGTTGAACGACAGGTAGAGGCCGTTGTAATCGCCCGGGATGGCCTTGTCGACGTTCTTGGGGAACGGGTAGGTGATGAGGAGCTCCAGCGAGCGCGGCAGGTTGGAGCCCGCAGCGCGCAGGTGCCCGAGGATCGGCTGGAGGTCGCGCAGCCCGGCCACCGTCTGCTGACGGCTGGCCGTGATGATGTGCGTCGCGACCTTGCCGAAGTTGGACAGGTCGGTGAGCAGCTTGGTGAACTGCATCCGCTCGTCAGCGAGGACCTTCAGGCCCGGTCCGAGCTGGTCCAACGCGGTGCCGATGGTGCCGGTCTGCCGGGCCAGCCCACCGCTGAACCGGTCGAGCTCGTCGAGGGCGTGCACGATCTGCTTCTTCTGACTGTTCAGCCCGGTCACGAACGTGTCGAGCTGGGTCAGCGCCGAACGCACCGCCTGCTCCCGGCCGGAGAGTGCCTTGCTGATCTCGAGGTCGATCGTCTGGAGATCCTGGAGGTCACCGCCGTTGAGCACTGCGGACAGGACGCCGAAGACCTCCTCGACGTCGGGCAGGTTGGATGTCGCGTTGGCGTCGATGACCGACCCGTTGCCGAGCTGCCCGCTCGGTGGCTGCGCGGTCGGCGCGGCGATGGCGATGTATTTCTCGCCCAACAGCGTCGTCTGCTCCAACGTCGCGACCGCGTTGGCCGGCAGGTGCACGGAGGTCCGGATGCGCATCTTGACGTGCGCCTTGCCGTCCTTCGGGTCGTAGGTGATGTCCGTGACGTCACCGACGGCGACATCGTCGACCCGCACGGCGGACATGGGCACGAGGTCCTGGACGTTGTCGAACACCGCGGTGACCTTGTAGCTGGAGCCGCCGGCGTTTCCACCCGGCAGCGGCAGCGAGTAGGCGCCCTTGAAGCCGCAGCCGGTGAGCGCGAGCAGCCCGAGGAGCGCGGCCGGGATCCACCGCCGGGCGGTCATGGCCGCACCGCCAACAGGTCGGTCCACGACACAGGTGCACCGTT
>JAVEEH010000244.1 GCA_030840545.1 Frankiaceae bacterium
AAGCCGTCCATCGCGGGCACGTCCAGGGTGCGGCTGAACGGTCCGTGCGCCTGCGCCTGCTGCGGGTCGGGTGCCGTCCGGCCCTGCACCACGTCGGCGTCGTCGAGACCGGCGCTGAGAGTCGCCAACCAGTCGGGTTGCGGCACGCAGTCGTCGTCGGTGAACGCCAGTCGCCCCGCGGCTGTCGCCCGCCAGCCACGGTTGCGGGCCGCGGCCGGCCCCGCGTTGCGGCTCTGTTTCAGCACCCGCAGCGGCACCGTGCTGGTCCGCTGCAGGTCGCCCAGCACGGCCTGGGTGTCGTCCGGCGAGCAGTCGTCGACGATGACGACCTCGAAGTCGCCGGCACCGCGTTGGGCTTCGAGCGCGGCCACGAGCCGTGGCAGCAGGCTTGCGCGGCGGTAGGTCGCGACGACGACCGCGAGGTCAGGAGTCGATGCGGTCACGCGACCGCGTGCACGGTCGCGAGCATCTGCTCGTTGCCTGTCGCGTCGCGGACGGTCGTGGTGCCGAGCAGCTGGATGTCGCTGAAGCCGGCCGTCTCGATCCAGCCGAGGAGACAGGGGATGTTGGGACGCCACCAGGTCCAGATGGTGTCGGTCAGCTTGAAGCGCGCGACCGGATAGTCGTGGCCGGCCAGCGCCGGGTCGACGACCTCGAACGCGATCAGCCGGCCACCCGGACGCAACGTCGCCCGGGCCGCCTCCAAGGCACCGACCGGGTTGCGCAGGTGCAGCAGCATCGCGCCGACGAAGACCAGGTCCACCGGTCCGTCGACACGATCGGGCTTGAGGTCATAGACGTTGATCGACCGTCGTTCGACCGACGACCCGAACCATCGCTTCAGCAGCTCGAACCCGGTGCCCGGCGTCACACCCGCCAGCTCCTCGAGGATCTGCTGGCGCTTGTACTCGGGCGCATCCGGTGGAGGGATCTCGTCCACGTCGATGCCGATCACCTGAGCCCCGCGCTTCTCCAGCTCAAACGCCCAAAACCCGTCAAACGTGCCGACATCGATGGCCCGCAGGCCAGACAGGTCTGCTGGCAGCCGGGCGTGGTCGACCTGGGACCGCAGGTCGGCGAAACCGGGCGTCGTCACTCCCGGCTCGAGCTCGATGACGTGATACCAGCGGTGATGCGCGTTGAGGATGTCGTCGACTGATGGGCGCTCGGTCACGCGGCGCAGCATAACCGCGACGTCTGGGCGTCCCGGTCGTTGTTCATTACGTCCCGGCGTCGCCGATGCGTCGATGCAGCCGTGCCAGAATCGCGCGGCGGGCATGCCCACGCCTGTCCGTGTGAGAGGAGCCTCCGGTCGTTACCCCCAGCGACGCCGCAACGACCGCGCAGCCCCCTCGTGCGGAGGGCTTCGTCCTCGACGGTCCTGGCACGCCCGTGCGCCAGCTGCTCCGGGACCTCTGGCGCGCGCGTCCGGTGCTCGCCGTCCTCGCGCGCAAGGAGTTCTACGCCCGCTACCGGCGCACGTCGCTCGGCATCCTGTGGGCCGTCGGCCTGCCCCTGCTGCAGGCGTCGGTGCTCGCAGTGGTCTTCACCCGGATCGTGCACTTCTCCTCGGCGATCCACCGGACCAACGGAGTGCACGTCAGCTACCCGGTCTTCCTCTATGCCGGGCTGACCGCCTGGAGCTTCTTCACGTCCAACATGCCGGGGGCGTCGACGGCGATCGTCGACAGCGCCAACCTGGCCCGCAAGATCTACTTCCCGCGGGCGTTGTTCCCGTTGCTGGTCGTCACGACCGGCATCTATCCGCTCGTGATCGGCACTGGTGTCCTGTTCGCTCTCGTCCTGGCCCTGCAGCACCACATCGGCATCGAGTTCCTGTGGGTGGTCCCCGCGGCCGCGCTCACGGTCGCCATCACAGCCGGGCTCGGCCTCGTGTTGTCCGCGTTGCACGTCTATTTCCGCGACGTGCGCTTCCTCGTGCAGGCCGTCATGTCGGTGCTGTTCTACCTGTCGCCGATCATCTACTCCCTCAACGCAGCCCCCGGCACACTCGGCAAGTTCGTCGCCTACGGACCCATGGCCGGACCCATCGAGCTCTTCCGGCTCGCGACCGTCGGCGCCGACCACGGATGGATCACCGCTGTCGTGGCCGGGCTCTGCTGGTTCGTGGTGAGCACGTTCTTCGGGCTGCTGTTGCAGAGCCGTTACGACCGAGTCTTCGTGGATCTGATGTGACCGACACCGTCATCGAGATGGAAGGCGTCGGAAAGCGCTACACCAAGTACGACGACCAGCCCACCCTGATGAACGCCTTGCGGATCAGGCAGCGCACGAAGCGCAGCCATCTGTGGGCTGTTCGTGGTGTGTCGCTGGAGATCAACCGCGGCGAGAGTGTCGGTGTGCTCGGCCGAAACGGTGCGGGCAAGTCCACGATGCTGCAGATGCTCGCCGGTGTGACTGCACCCACCGAGGGCGTGGTGCGGGTCAACGGACGGGTCGCGCCGCTGATCTCCGTCGGCGTCGGGTTCCACCCCGAGCTGACCGGCCGCGAGAACGTCTACGTCAACGGCACCGTCCTCGGCATGGACCGGGCGACCGTCGACCGCAGGTTCGACAACATCGTGCAGTTCGCCGAGCTGGAGCACTTCATCGACACCCCGGTGAAGTTCTACTCCTCCGGCATGTTCGTGCGGCTCGGCTTCGCCGTCGCCGTCGAGGCGGATCCCGACATCCTTCTCGTCGACGAGATCCTCGCGGTCGGCGACTTCGCGTTCCAGCTGCGCTGCTTCGAGCGCATGGAGGCGATCCGCAGCCAGGGCAGCACGCTGGTGGTGGTCAGCCACAACCTCAACGCCGTCCGCGGCTTCTGTGACCGCACCGTGCTGCTCCACCAGGGCGAGAAGGTGTTCGACGGCCCGACGTTCGAGGGCATCGGCCGTTATTACCAGCTGCTCGGCCAGTCGCCGCGCGAGGAGGACGACTCCCCGCTGCCCGGTCAGACCGGCCGCGAACGCGACACCCTGGAGATCGAGGGGTTCGAGCTGCGTTCCGGCGCCGGCCGGCCGACCGCACACGTGCACAGCGGGGACGAATGCGTCTTTCGCATCCATGCGCGAGCTCTGCGCGCCGTCGAGCAGCCGTTCGTCGGCATCACGGTGGCGTCGGAGAGTGGTGTCGCTGTCTACAGCGACACCAACCGGCAGGACCCGTTGCCGAGCCTGAAGGAAGGCGAGCGCGCGACGTTCGACGTGACTGTGCGCGCCAGCCTCGCGCAGGGTGGCTTCACCGCCTCGGCGAGTGTCCACCGGCGCCGTGGTGACGGTTCCATCCTGCTCGCACGGGCCGAGCCGTTGCAGTTCTTCGTCAGCGGCCGGGGGATGGTGAGCGGCATCGCCGACCTCGGCGGGGAGTTCTCGCTCGGACAGGCGCCGTGACCGGGCGCCTGCCCGACCATCTCGTCATCGGTGCGGCCAAGGCGGGCACGACATCGCTGTCGCGTTGGCTGGAGGCGCACCCGGACGTCTTCGTGCCGCCGCAGAAGGAGCTGCACTTCTTCGACCGCGAGTCCAACTGGGAGCGCGGGGTCGACTGGTACGCCGAGTTCTTCGCCGACTCGGCCGGCGTGCCCACTGCCGGTGAGGCGACACCGGCTTATCTCTTCGCGCCGGCGGCGCCGCAGCGCATCGCGTCGGTGTGTCCGGACGTGCGACTCATCGCGGTGCTCCGCCATCCGGTCGACCGCGCCTACTCGCACTACTGGCATGCGCACCAGTGGGGTGGCGAGCCGCGGTCGTTCGAGGACGCCGTCGACGCGCTGCTGCGAGGCGATCCCGGGGTGCGGCCCTACCTTGCGCGCGGCTACTACCTGGAACAGCTGCGTCGCTATGAGGCGCTGTTCCCAGCCGAGCGCATGCTTGTGCTGCAGTTCGACGACTTGGCGACCCAGCCGGAGGCGACGTTCGCCCGCGTCTGCGCCTTCCTGGGCATCCACGCCGCCACGCCGGCCAACGTCGGCCGCGTCTACAACGCCCACAGCAAGCACCGTTCCAACCGGTTGCGTGGGTTGATGGAGGGGGCTCGGATGTGGCGGCGCGCACCGGGCGTGGCGCGTGCTCTGGAGCGCGCCAACACCTCGGAGCGCCACTACCCACCGATGTCCGAAGGACTGCGCCGGCGCCTGCTCGAGCACTTCGCCGACCGCAACGCCGAGCTGGCCGAACACCTCGGCGTGGACCTGTCCGGGTGGTCGGTGTGACCTCGGCCGGCGACCCGCTACCCGTGCGCGTCGTGTTCGTCACCGGCCCGCCTGAGTCCGCCACCGCCCGGACCGCGGAGCTCGCAGGTCTGGACGGTTGGACCGGACGGGATGTGCCGACCGCGCTGGTGCCGACCGCAGCCGGGTGGCTCGCGGGGTATGACATGGGTGGCGGCGCCGAGGGCTTGTCCGCGATGGTCGACGAGCAGACGTTCCTGGCCGCGCTCCGGGTGGTGACGGACGCGCCCTACCGCCACGTCGCCGATGCTGCCGGCGCCCGTGTCGTCGTCGACACGGTCCCCGACGACGCCGTCTCGCTCGCGACAGTTCGCCGCCTCTATCCCGACGCGACCGTGCTGAGCCCCGACGACGCGGCTCCGCCAGCCGACACCGGGTCGGTCCTGCGCACCGTGCCGCCCCGTGACTCCACGACCGGTCGGCATCTGGTGGTCGTGGTCGGAAGCGGTCGCAGCGGCACCACCTGGTTGCACCGGCTGCTGACGGCTCATCCCGCCGTGACCGGCACCGACGACGGCGAGACGTGGATGTTCAACGGTGTCGGCCGGTTCTGGCAGGCACATCAGCGTGACGGTGCGGCCGGCCTCGGCGCCTGGCTGCCGGCGGACGCGCTCCTGACGGCGTTGCGCGCCTGCTGCGACGCGCTTCTCGAGGCCGGACGGCACAACCTGCGGCCCGACGCGACGCACTTCGTCGAGAAGACCCCGGCGCACGTGTGGCAGCTGCCGCTGCTGGCACGGCTCTATCCGGATGCGGCCTACGTGCATCTGCTCCGCGACGGCCGGGACGTCGCGCTGTCGCTGTCGCGGGTCGAGGGATCCGAGCGGGGCCCCGGACCGGCGGCGGCGGCCTGGGCGGCGGCGGTGCGCGCCGTACGAGCCGCGGCGCCGGCGCTCACCCGGTTCACCGAGGTGCGCTACGAGCGGTTGCTCGCGGCTCCGGTCGACGAAGCCGGCCGGGTGATTCGCTGGCTCGGTCTCGAGGACGACGCGGCTTTTCGGGCGGAGGCGTCGGTGCGGGCGGGCGCGCGGGTCAGCCCACTGCCCAGCACCGGGCAGGTCGGTGCGGGCAAGTGGCGTGACCTCGACCCGACGTCATTGGCGGAGGTCGACGCCGCCGCCGGCGACCTGCTCGCGGAGCTCGGTTATGCCTGACGCACTCACCGGCCGGATGCTGTTCCTCGTCGGCGCTCCGCGCAGCGGCACCAACTGGCTGCAGCGGATGCTCGCGGCCCATCCCGACGTCGTTGCGTTGCCCTCGGAGACGCATCTGTTCTCCCACGGCCTGCGTCATCTGGACACGCAGGTGCAGCACGGGTTGCTCACCTCTCCCGCGACCGGCATGGTCTATCTGCCGCGCACGGAGTGGGTCGCCGCGATGCGCGCGTTCTGTGTCCTGGTCTATGGCCGCGTCGCCGACTCCCTCGACCCATCAGCGGCGCTGATCGTCGAGCGCTCGCCGCACCACGGCCTGCACCTTGCGTTGATCGGCGAGGTGTTTCCGGACGCCGCGGTCGTGCACATCATCCGCGACGGTCGAGACGTCGCGCGGTCGCTTGCACATCGCGAGTGGGGGCCGGACGGCGTGGCCGCTGCTGCCGAGCAGTGGCGGGACAGCGTCCGCGCCGCGCGGGCCGCTGCGCCGTTGCTGTCGCGCTATTACGAGGTCCGCTACGAGGATCTGATGAGTGCGCCGCGTGCCCAGGTCGCCGCACTGTTCGAGCGTCTCGGACTCGCTGCCCCGCCGGCTGTTCTCGACGCGGTCGAGGCGGAGGCCGGTGTCTCGTTCAACGTCGACACCAGCAACGCGCAGATCGGCGTGGGCAAGTGGCGGACCGAGTGGGACGCCGATCAGCTGGCGGCGTTCATGTCTGTCGCGGCGGCCACGTTGAGCGATGCGGGTTATGCCGAGATCGCGTTGCAGCCGGGCGACGGCAAGGTCCGCCGGCCGCGCCTGCCGCGACGTGCGCGCCGCCCCGGACCGGCCACATCGACCCCCGCGCACGCGCCCGTCGTCACGTCGACCCAGGCAGCGCAGATGCTCGTCGACCGCTTCGTCGCCGCAGCCGCCGATGGCACCCTGCTGAGCGAGCTGACCGACGACGTCGACGTGCACTACGCCGGTCCCGACGGCGGCTGGATCGGGCAGGGGCCGGACGGCGCGCATCGGCTCGCCGCGGTGCTGGCGGCGGAGGGTCGCTGGGGCCGGCAGCGCAGAAGCATGGAGCAGATGGTCGGCCGCACGGTCGTCATCACCGTGACGCACGACGCGGGTGACGGGTCGAGGGTCGACCGGGTGCTCGTCCTGGGACTGTCCCCCGATGCCCGGCTGGCGCACGTCGGTTACACGCGCTTCCCGGTCGCGGTGGCCGGAGAGGAGCAGCGATGACCAACCGCGTGCGCGAATGGCGGTCGGAGCCGCTCAACGCCGTGGCGTTGCGAGCCCGGTTGACGGCGCCCTACCGACGCCGGCAGTTCCACGCGTTCGGGACCGGATCGATCCTGCACAAGCCGGCCTGGCTCTACGGCGCGCACCACATCGATGTCGGCGACCACGTCCTGCTGCTCGAAGGGCTGTGGCTGTCCGCCGAACGGGTGGGCTGGTCGAAGGAGGCCCCGACGTTGCGCATCGGCAACGGTGTCGGCGTACGCGCCTTCTGCACCATCAGCGCATCCGAGTCCGTGACGCTGGAGGACAACGTCGTCCTGAGTGCTTACACGAGCGTCCTCGACTCCGAGCACACCTGGCGGGGTGGCCAAGCCAACCCGGTGTGGAACCCGGCCGACACGGCGCCGGTGCGCATCGGCGAAGGCACGCTGGTCGGTGCGGGCGTCGCGGTCCTCGCCGGCGCAGACATCGGACGCTTCTGCCTCATCGGTGCCAACAGTGTCGTCAAGGGGACGATCCCCGACTTCTCCATCGCGGTCGGCGCACCCGCACGCGTTGTCGGCTCGACCCATGACAAGGGAACGTCGGTGTTCGTGCGATGAGCGCCGGTAGTCTGCGAGCCGTGTCCGACGTGTCGAGACTGCGCCGGCTGCCTTACCGGGCCCGCTATGTCTACGGCGAACGGGCGGCCTCCGCGGCGCGGCGGCTGGCAACGCTGGCGACCAACGCCCATGCGGACGTGCGCATCGCGCGACCGGTCCACATCGGCCCGGGGTTCAGGCTCTTCATGCCGCAGGGCGGCACGTTCATCGTGCATCCGGGGTGCGATTTCCGGCGCGACTTCGTGTGTGAGATCAGTGGCGGTGGCCACGTCGAGATCGGTCCGGGCACGACGTTCACGTCGTCGACGCTCATCCAGATCACGACGTCGCTGACGATCGGCAGGCGTGCCGTGTTCGGGCAGTCGGCGATGATCG
>JAVEEH010000032.1 GCA_030840545.1 Frankiaceae bacterium
CACGCTGCTGGCCGTCGGCTATCCGGCCGTGCTGGCCAACGTCAGCAACACGATCGGGCTGGTGCCGGGGTCGGTGTCCGGGGCGGTCGGCTATCGCCGCGAGCTGGCCGGGCAGCGGCGCCGGGTCCTGCTGCTGCTGCCGGCAGCCGTGCTCGGCGGACTGGTCGGGGCCGTCCTGCTGCTGGCGTTGCCGGGCTCGGTCTTCCGCGACGTCGTGCCGGTGCTGATCTTGATCGCGGTCGGCCTGGTGCTCGTGCAGCCGTGGGTCGCTGGCCGCCGGGCAGCCGGTGGCCGGACCGCCGAGAACCCGGGGCCGGTGCTGCACGGCGGCGTGTTCCTGACAGCCGTCTACGGCGGCTACTTCGGCGCTGCCCAGGGCGTGATCCTGCTCGCGCTCTTGGGTCTGACGCTGGATGACGACCTGCAGCGGCTCAACGGGGTCAAGAACGTCATTGCCGGCGTGGTCAACGCGGTCGCGGCGGTGCTGTTCATCGCGACGACGCACGTGGCTTGGCTTGCCGTCGTACTGCTGCTGATCGGGTCGACCGTCGGCGGTCAGCTCGGCGCGACGCTGGGGCGGCGCATCCCCGCCGGCGTGTTGCGGGTGGTGATCGCCGTGGTGGGCACCGCTGTCGCGATCAAGCTCCTCATCACCTGACCCACCAATCGCGAAAGAGAGCCCATAGAAGGGCCTTATGCCGCGATTGGCTATTCGAGGTAGTCGCGGAGCTTCTGCGAGCGGCTCGGGTGGCGCAGCTTCGACAGCGTCTTGGCCTCGATCTGGCGGATCCGCTCGCGGGTGAGGCCGAACTCCTTGCCGATCTCGTCGAGCGTGCGGGGCTGACCGTCGGTGAGGCCGAAACGCAAGGCTACGACGGCCGCCTCGCGCTCGGGCAGCGTCTTGAGGACGCTGTCGAGCTCGCGCTGGAGCAAGCCGAAGCTGACGACCTCGGCGGCGACCGGCGCATCGGCGTCCTCGATGAAGTCGCCGAGCTGGCTGTCGCCCTCGTCGCCGACGTTCTGCTCGAGGCTCACCGGCTCGCGGGCGTAGCCCTGGATCTCGACGACCTTGTCGGGCGTCATGTCGAGCTCACGGGCCAGCTCGTCGGGCGTCGGCTCGCGACCGAGGTCCTGGAGCATCTGGCGCTGCACCCGGGTGAGCTTGTTGATCTGCTCGACCATGTGCACGGGGATGCGGATCGTGCGCGCCTGGTCGGCCATGGCACGGGTGATGGCCTGGCGGATCCACCAGGTCGCATAGGTCGAGAACTTGTAGCCCTTGGTGTAGTCGAACTTCTCGACCGCGCGGATCAGGCCGAGGTTGCCCTCCTGGATCAGGTCCAGGAACGCCATCCCGCGGCCGGTGTAGCGCTTGGCGACGGACACCACGAGGCGCAGGTTGGCCTCGAGGAGGTGATCCTTCGCCCGCTGGCCGTCGGCGGACAGCCACTCGAGGTCCTTGCGGACTGTCTTGGTGACCTTGATCTCGCCGGCCTCACCCTGGCGGAGCTTCTCCGAGGCGAACAGGCCGGCCTCGATGCGCTTGGCGAGCTCGACCTCCTGCTCGGCGTTGAGCAGGGCGACCCGGCCGATCTCCTTGAGGTAGGCGCGGACGAGGTCGGTGGAAGGCCCGGAGGTGTCCTCCTCGGGGACGACGACCTCCTCTTCCTCCTCCTCGTCGACGAGCTCGGCGGCGTCCGGCTCGACGGCGTCGCTCACGTCCAGCGTGGCGGCGTCGACCGGCACGATGGCGACGGGGCCGTCGGTGGGTGGCGCCGCGGCAGCGGCGCCCGCGTCGGGCACGGCGGCGACGGCGCCGCGCTTGCGGGCGGGGGTCGCCGTGGCCGGCTCGGCGGCCGCGGTGCGCGACCGCGAGCGAGCCGGAGTCGACGACGTGGCGGCTGACTTGCGACCGGTGGTCGTCTTGGTCGGCTTCGCCGCCGCCTGACGTGCGCTGCTCACCAACTGCCCTTCCGTTCGACCTCGAGTCGCCCGCCACGCCCTTCAGCCGTCCCCAGGTGGAGACGGCAACCGGCCTGCCGGGTGCTCACCGACTGCAACGACCGTGGTCCCCGATGGTGTTCCGCGGAACCTTGCTCGCCTGCGGTGGTGCTCGACAGGCTTGTCTTCCGGTCGCTGTCGGCGAGACAGCACTCGTCAGCCTAGCGCGACGCGGGCGCGGCGAGAACCACCGTGACAGGTGATTCGATGCACGGGTGGGCGAGATCTTGGTCGGGACTGCTTCCTGGACCGACAAGACGCTGCTGGAGTCCGGGTGGTATCCGGCCGATGCGACCTCCGCGGAGGACCGGCTGCGCTTCTACGCCGGGCAGTTCCCGCTGGTCGAGGTCGACTCGACGTACTACACCCCGCCGAACGAGCGGAACAGCGAGCTCTGGGCGGCCCGGACGCCGCCCTACTTCCGGTTCAACGTGAAGGCTTTCTCGCTCCTGACCCAGCACCCGACCCGGGTCTCGGCGCTCTACAAGGACCTGCGCCCCGAGGGCGTGACGAAGAACGTCTACCCGAAGGACCTCGAGGACAAGGTCGTCGACGAGGTGTGGGAGCGCTTCCTGTCGGCGCTGACGCCGTTGCACGAGGCGGGCAAGCTCGGCGCGTTGCTCTTCCAGTTCCCGCAGTGGTTCACCATCCGGCGCTCCAACAAGGACTATCTGCTGGAGTGCAAGGAGCGGGCGGCGCCGTACCGCATCTGTGTGGAGTTCCGGTCGCGGACCTGGTTCTCCGACGAGGAGACGACCGAGGAGACGCTCGACTTCCTCCGCAGCTATGGGCTTCCCTACGTTGTGGTCGACATGCCGCAGGGCCATGCCTCATCCGTGCCGCCGGTTGTCGCGGCGACAGCATCCGACCTCGCGGTCGTGCGCTTCCACGGGCACAGCGACAAGTGGAACAGCCGCGACATCTACGAACGGTTCGGCTACCTCTACGACGAGGACGAGCTGCGGCCGTGGGCGGCGAAGGTGCGGCAGCTGGCGGAGCAGGTGCCCGAGACGCATGTGCTGCTCAACAACTGCTATCGCAACTACGCGCAGACCAACGCCCGCCAGCTCGCGGAGATGCTTGTCTGACCTCTGCCTCGCCACGTGGACTGCGCGACTGATCTTCGCGTTGTTGCGGTTCTGAGCCCCCAACACGCCGTGTTCCAACGCAACATCGCGAAGATCACTGCGTCGCGTCCGAGCCGGGCTACGCGGTGACGATGACGTAGCTCGCGGTGCTGGTCGCCGCGGCGATGGTGCCGTCAGCGGTCGCCGTGAGCGTGAGCGTGCAGTTCTGGCCGCCCCAGGCGCCGGTCGAGCCGGTGCCCGGTCCGTCGACGTGCGTCGCGTA
>JAVEEH010000253.1 GCA_030840545.1 Frankiaceae bacterium
TCTTTCTCACCGGCGTCGAGGCCTCGGTCGTCGGTGACCTCGCGGTTGTGACGTGCGAGGAGAACATCCTCACGGCCGTCGCCGACCCCGACGGGACGCTCAGCCAGAGCGCCAAGGTGGTGTCGACCAACCTGTTCCGCCGGCGACCGGACGGGTGGCGGTTGTGGGTGCATCACGGCTCGCCGGTGATCACACCGGTCGGTGAGCCGGAATGAGCGACCGCATCGAGCTGCGCGGGCTGCGGGTGCACGGACGTCATGGTGTGCTGCCCGAGGAGCGCCGCGATGGGCAGGACTTCGTCATCGATGTGGTGCTGGAGATCGACACGCGCGCGGCCGCCGCGAGCGACGACCTCGAGGACACTGTCGACTATTCGAGCCTCGCCCACGAGGTCGCCGGCATCGTCGGCGGTCAGCCCGTCGCCCTCATCGAGACGCTCGCCCAGCGACTGGCTGACGCCTGCCTTGCCGACCCGCGGGTAGCCGCAGTCGAGGTGTCGGTGCACAAACCCGATGCACCGGTAGGGCTGGCGGTCGACGACGTCGTGGTGTCGATCCGCCGGACCCGTGGGCGAGCCGGATGAGCGCGGTGGTGTCGCTGGGCTCCAACCGCGGAGACCGGCTCGCACACCTGCGCGCCGGCCTGTCGATCCTCGCTCGCCGGTTCGAGGTGACCGCGACGTCGCCGGTCTATGAAACGGCGCCGGTCGGTGTCGGGGACCAGCCGCCTTACCTCAACTGCGTCGCGGTGCTGGACAGCGACGATCCGGAGGCAGTGCTCGCCGCGGCGCAGGACGCGGAGCAAAGCCGCGGCCGGCTCCGCAGCCGCCGCTGGGGACCGCGCACCTTGGACGTCGACGTCGTGAGCGTCGATGCCCTGATCGTCGACGACCCCAGGCTGACGCTGCCGCATCCACGAGCACACGAGCGGGCCTTCGTGCTCGTGCCGTGGCTCGACGTGGACCCGGAAGCCGTCGTCCCCGGCCGCGGCCCGGTCCGGTCATTGGTGCGCGCTGTCGGCACCCAGGGGCTGCGCCGGTGGGAGACATGAGACCCACCCGCTGGTGGGTGCTGCTGATCCTCGCTGTCGTCGCCGGCGGGGTGAGCTATGCATTGACGAGAACCTTCTACGTCGACGTGCAGTCGCCGCCGGTCTATGCGCCGCTCTGGCTGCTCCTGCTCGGGTTGGCATTGGCCTACACAGCTTCCGTCACCCGGGCCAGGCTGTCCGGCCGGCCGGGGACGAAGCCGATCAACCCGATCGTCGTCGCGCGACTCGCGGCGCTGGCCAAGGCCTGCTCCCCGGTCGGAGCGTTGGCGTTCGGGGCCTACGCCGGCTTCTTCGTCTATGTCGTCCAGACCTCCAGCCCACCGGCCCGCACCGATACCCGCACCGCCGCCCTCGGCCTCGGTTGCAGCCTGGTGCTGGCCGGGGCGGCGCTGCTGCTCGAGCGGGTGTGCCGGGTGAATCGGCCACCGGGCGAGAATTTGCCGCCGGCCAACTAGGCTGCCCGCCATGACCGATCCCGGCGTCGAAGTCCCCAGTGTCGAGGAGCTCGACGCACTGTCGACCGACGAGTTGCGCCGGCGCGCGTTCGAGCTCGCCGAGCACCGACGAGACGTTGGCTTCTTCTGGGACCTGATCCGTCACCTGTCCCCGGCCGAGGACATCGCCTCGGAGGACGGATCGTCCGGCAACATCACCGCCGGAATCGCCGATGTGGCCGAGATGGTGCGCGAGCTGTTCGGCCGTGACCTGGGTGACAACGAGCCACTGATCCGCGCCCGCTTCATCTCGTATCTGCGCGGCGAGTAGCTGCCCGACGGGGCTACTTGTCGATGTCGCCGACGACGAAGAACATCGAACCGAGGATCGCCACCATGTCGGCGATCAGCGTGCCGGGCAGCAGCTCCGAGAGCACCTGCACGTTGTTGAACGACGCGGTGCGGAGCTTCAGCCGCCACGGTGTCTTCTCCCCGCGCGACACCAGGTAGTAGCCGTTGATGCCGAGCGGGTTCTCCGTCCAGGCGTAGGTGGCGCCCTCTGGCGCCTTCACGACCTTGGGCAGCCGCACGTTGATCGGACCCACCGGCAGGCTGCGGAGCCGGTCGATGCAGTGTTCCGCGACGTCCAGCGACACGTAGACCTGGTCGAGCAGACACTCGAACCGAGCGAGGCAGTCGCCCTCGGTGCGGGTGACGATGCGCAGGAGATCGGCTGGGATCTCGCCGTAAGCGAGGTAGGGCTCGTCGCGGCGCAGGTCGAAGTCGACGCCCGATGCGCGGGCGATCGGCCCGGATACCCCGTACTGCTCGATCTGCGTCGATGTGAGCGCGCCGACGCCGCGAGTCCGGGCACGGAAGATCTCGTTGCCGCGGACCAGCGCATCGATGTCGGCGCGCACCCGCCGGCGTACGGTCTCGATGGCCTCGCCGGCGCGGTCGTACCAGCCCGCCGGCAGGTCCTCCTTCAACCCCCCGACCCGGTTGAACATGTAGTGCATCCGGCCGCCGGAGATCTCCTCCATGACGGCCTGCAGGATCTCGCGCTCACGGAACGCGTAGAAGATCGGCGTGATCGCGCCCAGCTCGATCGGATAGCTCCCGAGGAACATCAGATGGTTGAGCACCCGGTTGAGCTCGGCGAGCAGCGTGCGCGCCCAGACCGCACGCACCGGCACTTCCATGCCGAGCATCCGTTCGACCGCGAGACACACGCCGAGCTCGTTGCTGAACGCCGACAGCCAGTCGTGCCGGTTGGCGAGCACGATGATCTGCCGGTAGTCCCGGGCTTCGAACAGCTTCTCCGCGCCCCGGTGCATGTAGCCGACGATCGGGTCCGCGCGCACGATGCGTTCGCCGTCGAGTGTCAGCGCCAGCCGCAGCACGCCATGGGTGGCCGGGTGCTGCGGCCCGATGTTGAGCACCATGTCGCTCGCGTGGATGCCGCTGGTCGCGGCCACCACCTCACGCGTCGCCTGGCCGTCTCCCACGCGGGGGATCCTCGCACGCCGGAAACCGGCGAAACGAAACGGTTGCGTTTCCGATCTCCGGGGGTTATGGTCTACGAAACGAGGCCGTACCGTTTCGCCGTCACCGTTGCAGAGGGGAGCCGACAGCATGAACCTCGCCGCCATCAAGAACGTCGGCCGCCCCCGCGACGAGAGCCGCGACGCCGCCATCCTCGAGGCGACGCTGCAGGTGCTCGGCGAGGTCGGTTACGACCGGCTGACGATTGACGCGGTCGCGGCCAAGGCGAAGGCGAGCAAGGCGACCGTCTACCGGCGCTGGACGGGTAAGGCGTCGCTGGTCGTCGAGGCGATCCAGACCATCAACCCGCACAAGGTCCCGGTCGCGGGGGCCGAGCCTGAGTGCATCTGGCCCGACACCGGCTCGCTGCGGGGCGACCTGCTCGCCGGCTGCCGCAACTTCGTCGAGCGGCTCAACTCCGACGAGGGCCGGCTGATGGTCGCCGTGATGACGGCGCAGGCCCGTGACCCGGAGCTGGCAACTGCGATGCGAGCAGCGACCTACGACGACAAGCGTCGCTCGTGCCGCATCCTCGCCGACCGGGCGCTGGCCCGCGGCGAGCTCAACTCGACAGCCGGCGCCGACACGTTCGTCGAGGTGCTGCCGGCCATCATGTTCAACCGGCTGCTCATCAGTGGTGAGCCGTTCGACGAAGCGTTCATCGCGCATGTCGTCGACGACATCGCTCTGCCGCTGCTCGGGCATCACGAGAGGGCGGGCAAGCCATGACGTTCCTCACACCGCCCCGATGTCACGCGTGGGCGCGCAGTTAGTCGTTCGCAAACTGTCGGTTCGACCGGCCAGTCTGCCGTGTAGGTATCTCGCATCATCAACCCTCTGTACGAGCACCCGTGTGCTGCCGTAACCCCGTCGGCCGCGGAGGAACCGGAGCCCTCACCATGACTCTCAACGACATCAGCGACCGCATCGCCGCGGCGCAGGACCGGCACAAGGACCACCGCTGGCTGGCACTCGCCGTCATCGGTGTAGCGCAGCTCATGATCATCCTGGACGCGTCGATCGTGAACATCGCGCTTCCACACGCCCAGGCCGACCTCGGCATCAGCAACGCCAACCGGCAGTGGGTGCTGACCGCCTACACGCTGGCGTTCGGCGGGCTGCTGCTCCTCGGCGGCCGGATCTCCGACTACTTCGGCCGCAAGCGCACGTTCATCGTGGGTCTGTTCGGATTCGCCGCTGCCTCGGCACTCGGTGGTGCCGCGCAGTCGGCCGGCTGGCTGTTCGGTGCGCGCGCACTCCAAGGCATGTTCGCCGCGGTCCTCGCGCCCGCGGTGCTGTCCCTCATCACCACGACGTTCACCGAGGCGAAGGAGCGCGCGAAGGCGTTCGCCGTCTATGGCGCGATCTCCGGCACAGGTGCTGCGATCGGGCTCATCGTTGGCGGCGCACTCACCCAGTACGCGAGCTGGCGCTGGACACTTCTCGTCAACACTCCCATCGCCATCGTCGTCGCCGCCGCGGCCGTGCCGCTGCTGCGCGAAAGCCGCGCTGAGGGCGACCGGCGCTATGACCTGCCCGGTGCCGCCATCGCGACGGCCGGCCTGGTCGCACTCGTCTATGGCTTCACCAACGCATCACTGCACTCGTGGAGTGCTCCGCTCACGGTAGGCCTCATCGCCGGTGCGGTCGTGCTGCTCGCCGTGTTCGTCGCCTGGGAGCAGCGCGCGAGCAACCCGCTGCTGCCGATGCGGATCCTCCTCGACCGCAATCGCGGTGGGTCGTTCCTCGCCTTCCTGCTGGCGACTCTCGCGATGTTCTCGGTCTTCCTGTTCCTCTCCTACTACTTCCAAGGTGTGCTCGGCTACAGCCCGCTGAAGTCCGGGTTCGCATTCCTGCCCTTCCCGATCGGCATCATCACCTCGGCCACGATCGCGTCGCGGCTGCTGCCGCGGTTCGGTCCGCGTCCGCTCGCCGTCACCGGGTTCAGCATGGGCACGATCGGGCTGCTGTGGCTGACCCGCCTGCAGCCGGACTCGTCGTACCTCCTGCACCTCGTGCCGGCGTTGCTCGTGATCAGCCTCGGCATGGGTCAGGTCTTCGTGTCGCTGTCGTCGACGGCGCTGCTGGGTGTGCCCAACCACGACGCCGGTGTCGCTTCTGCACTCGTCAACACGATGCAGCAGATCGGTGGCTCGCTCGGCATCGCGTTCCTCAACACGATCGCGACCACTGCGACCGTGTCCTACGCCAGCGCACACGGCGGCCCCTCGGCCGCCGCAGTGACGCACGGTTTCACGACCGCGTTCCGCTACGCCGCAGTCATCTTCGCGGTGGCAACGGTGACGGTCGGTCTGCTGGTGCAGGCGCGGCGCAGCGACGTGACGCCGCCGGAGTCGCCGGCATATGAGGATGAGCGCGAGGGCGAGCCGGCCTACGCCGGCTAGGTCGTCAACGTCGGGGCGGTTGCCAGCGGAACCAACGAACCGCTAGCGCCGCCCCGACGACACCCCAGACAAGGATGATGCGCAGGTCGCCCCACGACCACAGGCTTCCGGTCGCGTGGGGGTTGAAGGGCCGATAGAGCGCCTGGATGAACGGTCGGAGCGGGAACCAGCCGGACACCCGCGCCAAGTTGCCGGTCACCGGGAAGTAGGTGCCGGACAGGAAAACCAGGATGAAGAACGGCAGGTTGATGATCGCCGGACCTGCCTCGGCGTTGGGGATGAGTGCCGAGACCGCGACTCCCATGGCGCAGAACGCCAACGCGGCGAACAGGATCGTCACCAGCACCGGCGGCAGATGTGCGGCCGGCAGGGAGACGCCGTAGACGATTCGCGCGAAGCCCAACGACACCCCCGTCAGCAGCCCGCTGACGATGATTGAGCTGCCGAAGATGCCGCCGACGAGCGCCCATGCCGGCAGCGGGGTGCCGCGCAACCGCTTGAGGATGCCGTTCTCGCGACGAGTGGCCAACATCAACGCGATGTTGACGAAACAGGCACTCATGATGGCGTAACCGAGGATCGACGGCGTGTAGTACTGGATCGACTTCACTCCGCCGAGGTCGCCATTGGGCCGGCTGCCGAAGATTGTCGCGAAGATGAAGAAGAACGCCAGCGGGAAACCGAACGTGAAAAACGCGCTCGCCGCGTTGCGCCAGTAGATCTTCTGCTCGTAACCGATCAGGCGCACGAGCAGGCCGAGGTCGCTCACGAGCCGGCCTGCACGAGTCGCAGATAGACGTCCTCGAGACTCGGCCGGTCGGCTGTCAAGCCAATGAGCGGGACCCCGTGCTCGAGCGCCCACCCGGTCAGCGCGTGCAGCACGCGCACCTCGTCATCGGTGGTCAGCTCGTAGCCGTGCACCGTCGGCGTTGCCATCACGGGCAGGCTGCTGGCGTCGACATCGGGCGGAAGCCGGAAACGGATGCGCACGGCTGCGGTGTCGCGGCCGCCGAGGTCGTCCGGCGTCCCCATCGCGACGACCTGTCCGGCTGCGACGATGACGATGCGGTCGGCCAGGACCTGCGCCTCGTCCATGTAGTGGGTGGTGAGCAGGATCGTCGTACCGAGAGTGCGCAGGTCGCGGACGAGCTGCCAGGCCTCGCGTCGGGCGGACGGGTCGAACCCGGTGGTGGGCTCGTCGAGGAACAGCAGCCGCGGCCGGCCGACGATGCCGAGACCGACGTCGAGGCGCCGCTGCTGTCCGCCGGACAACCGGTGCACCCGGACGTCAGCCTTCTCCTCCAGGCCGATGAGGCTGATGACTTCCACGACCGCGCGTGGCGCGCGGTAGTAGGACGCGTTGCGGGTGAGAACCTCGCGCACCGTCAGGTAAGGATCGACCGCCGTCGACTGCAGGACGATGCCGATGCCCTGTCGCCAGTCGCGGGTGGCATGGCTCGGGTCGGTCCCGAGCACCTCCACCCGTCCGGAGTCGCGTCGCTGGTAGCCCTCGAGCACCTCGAGCGCGGTCGTCTTGCCGGCGCCGTTCGGTCCGAGGATCGCGACGCACTCGCCTTCCGCCGCGGTGAACGACACCCCGGCCAGGGCCACGACGGAGCCGAAGCTCTTGTGCAGGTCGTCGACGACAACGGCGGGCATCGCGGGCCTAGCCCGTCCCGAGCACGCCGGTCACCCGCCCATCATGCCGTCAACGCGCATGCCCTTGGCCTGCAGCAACCAGGTGAACGCGCCCAGCCCGGCCGGGTCGAGGAGCTCGGCCGCCTCCCCGGCCGCGGACAGCGCAGTGAGGTACGCCGTCGGGTCGCCGCCGTAGGCCGGTCGCGGTGCGCTGACGCCCAAGCGGCCGAGTGCCTCGCGCTGGCCGAGCAGCACCGACTCCACGTCGTCGCAGGCGGCGGCGCACGACTCCAGGAGCACGTGCGCCGTGATGTCGCAGGACCCGTCCGGCACGGGCAGCAGCTGCCGACCCTCGCGATACCCGGTCAGGGTGCCGCCGAGGTCACGGGCCGGCACGGCCGCGTAGTCCACCGCGACGGCAAGGCCTCGCGTCAGCCGCCGTACGGCGTCGGCCCATGCCTCGTCCCGGCTCAGTCCGACCTCCGCCCGGTCGCCGAGGGATTCGAGCGGCCACCATCGCTGCAGCCAGTCGGCATCGGCGAGCGATGGCGCGGGGCCAGGTCGTTCCCGGCCGTCTCGGGTCACCTCGACCAGGCGGGGGCCGGCCTCGGTGAGCTCGACCACGTCGACCGGGACGACGTCGAGCCACTCGACCGCGAGCAGCACCCCGGTGAAGCCGACGGGCAGGGCGTCCGTCCAGTCCACCCGCGCCGGCAGCCGACCGGGCCGGGGCGCGATCTCGACGCCGACCAGGCGCCATCGGGCCGGTGCCGTGGCCGCGAGATCGGCGAGCACCTCGCCGCCGCCCGCTCCCATGTCGACGACGGTGAAGTCAACCGGCTCACCGAGCAGCTGATCGACCTGCCGGGCCAGCTCGGCCAGCGCCGCGGCCCATTGCGGAGACGCGTGCGCCGACGTGCGGAAGTGCCGGCCAGGGGCGCCGCCGGCGCGGTAGAAGCCGCCGTCGCCATAGAGCGCTTCGGCCATCGCCGGTCGCCAGCAGCGCCAGTCCGTCACCCGGCAGAGGTTCGCACGCGTCACGCGTCGCGGTGCCCGGGGAGGTAGCCTGGAGCGGTCCGGTACCCCCCGAGGACTGGAACACCCGATGAGCTCCCTTGCGCCCGGCGATCGCCCGGCTCGACTGTCGGTCGGCACCGTCGGTGCTGGTCGTGTCGGTGCCGTCCTCGCCGCCGCCCTGGGCCGGGCCGGGCACCGTGCCGTCGCCGTGTCGGCCGTTTCCGCGTCGAGCTTGCGCCGGGCCGAGGCGTTGGTGCCGCAGGCCGAGGTGCTCCCGCCCGACGAGGTCGCGGCCCGCTCCGACCTGCTCCTGCTCGCCGTCCCCGACGATGTCCTGCCCGCTCTCGTCTCCGGCCTCGCCGCGGCCGGCGCCGTGCGCGCCGGGACCCTTGTCGCGCACACCAGCGGAGCACACGGGTTCCGGGTGCTCGACCCGCTTGTCGCCGCCGGCGGGCTCCCGATGGCGTTGCACCCGGTGATGACGTTCACCGGCACCGACCTCGACATCGAGCGGCTCGCCGGCGCGTGCTTCGGTGTGACGTCGCCCGACCAGCTGCGGCTCGCGGCGGAGGCCCTGGTCATCGAGATGGGGGCCGAGCCGGTGTGGGTCGAGGAGGAGCAGCGGCCGCTCTACCACGCCGCGCTCGCCATCGGCGCCAACCATCTGATCACTCTCGTCAACACGTCCGCAGACCTGCTGCGACAGGCCGGCGTCGAGCAACCGTCCCGGCTGTTGGGACCACTGCTCGGCGCTGCCCTCGACAACGCGCTTCGCCACGGCGACGGGGCGATGACCGGCCCGGTGGCCCGCGGCGACGCCGGCACCGTCCGGAGCCATCTGGACGTGCTCGACGCACCAGCCGTTCGTTCGTCGTACGTCGCGCTGTCGCGGCTCGGTGCCGTCCGCGCGTTGGCTGCCGGGGTCCTCCCGGTCGATCGGGCGGAGGCCTTGCTCGACGTGCTCGCAACCGATGAGGCGGCGCGATGAGTCCCGCCATCGCCCGCACCCGCGACGAGCTGTCCGCGCTGCGCGACGCGTTGCCCGGCCGGGTCGCGGTCGTGATGACGATGGGTGCCTTGCACGAGGGGCACGCGGTGCTCATCCGCGAGGCTCGTCGCCGGGTCGACTCCGTGATCGTCACGATCTTTCTCAACCCGCTGCAGTTCGCCGCCGGCGAGGATCTCGACCGCTATCCGCGGACGTTCGACAGCGACCTGGAGATCTGTGCGCGGGAGGGCGCCGACCTCGTGTTCGCGCCGACGCCCGACGTCGTCTATCCACGGGGTGAACCCGACGTCCGGGTCAGTGCCGGTGCGCTCGGTGACCGGTTGGAGGGCACCCACCGGCGGGGACACTTCGACGGGGTGCTCACGGTCGTGGCGAAGCTGATGAACCTGACCCGTCCTGACGTCGCGCTCTTCGGTGAGAAGGACGCGCAGCAGCTCGAGCTGATCCGTCACATGGTCCGGGACCTGGACTTCCGGGTGGACGTCCTCGGCATCGCGACGGTCCGGGAGGACGACGGGCTGGCGCTGTCCAGCCGCAACCGCTACCTCTCCGATAGTGACCGCAAGGCCGCTCTGTCGTTGAACAAGGCACTGACGGCCGGCTCGGCCTCGGCCGGTCAGGGTCCGGGCGCGGTCCTGGCCGCGGCCCTGGCCGTGCTCGACACCGAACCGGCCCTCGGGGTCGACTACCTGGCCCTGGTCGACAGCGAGACGTGGGACGACTGCACAGAAGCGACCACGGTCGCGCGGCTGCTGGTGGCCGCGCGCGTGGGCACTACCCGGCTGATCGACAATGTTGTGGTTGACCTCGGCACCCGAGCGGGCTGAAGGCTGAAGGGATTGACGGCGATGTTCCGCACCATGCTCAAGAGCAAGATTCACCGCGCGACGGTGACGCAGGCCGACCTGCACTACGTCGGGTCGGTGACGATCGACCCCGACCTGATGGATGCGGCCGACCTGCTCCCGGGCGAGCAGGTGGCGATTGTCGACGTGACCAACGGGGCGCGACTGGAGACCTATGTCATCGCCGGCCCGCGCGGCAGCGGTGTCATCGGCATCAACGGAGCGGCTGCGCGGCTGATGCATGCCGGCGACCTCGTCATCATCATCAGCTACTGCACGGTGACCGATGCCGAGGCCCGCGAGCTGGCACCCAAGGTCGTCTTCGTCGACGCCGACAACAGGATCGTCGGCACAGGCGCCGACCCCGCTGAGGTGTTGCCGGAGATGGGGCTTCTCCGCGGCGACTCCGTCGCGACGTGATCCCGCGGCGGCTGACCGCTGCACCACCCGGGTGGACCGCCACCGCTGAGGTGGTCGTGGTCGGCAGCGGCATCGCCGGCCTCACCGCCGCACTCCAGTGCCGCGAAGCGCTGCGGGCCAACGGTCATGCCGGCGCGCGAGTGCTCCTGGTCACCAAGGCTCTGCTCGACGCCGGGTCGACCCGGTGGGCCCAGGGCGGCATCGCCGCCGCACTCGGCGTCGATGACACCCCGGAGGACCACTACCGCGACACGGTCACCGCCGGTGCCGGGCTCTGCGACCCGTCCGCGGTCCGCGTGCTCGTGGGCGAAGGGCCGGCGCGGGTGCGCGATCTCGCTGCGCTCGGAGCGGCCTTCGACCGGGACCCCGCTGGAGTGCTCGAGCTCACCCGCGAGGGCGGCCATCTGCACCGACGCATCGTGCACGCGGGAGGTGACGCCACCGGTCTGGAAGTCGAACGAGCACTGATCGCAGCGGTCGCCGCCGTGGACATCGAGGTGATCGAGCACGCGTTGGTGCTCGACCTGCTCTCCGACGCCGACGGCGTGACCTGCGGCGTCACGCTCCACGTGCTTGGCGAAGGCTCTCGCGACGGAGTCGGCGCGGTGCGGGCTCGTGCGGTCGTGCTTGCGACCGGCGGCATGGGTCAGATCTACTCCTCGACCACCAACCCTGCCGTCTCGACCGGCGACGGCGTCGCGCTGGCCTTGCGCGCCGGGGCCGCTGCCGCTGACCTCGAGTTCGTGCAGTTCCATCCCACCGCCCTCTTCGGTCCCGCCGCGACCGCGGGAGGTGACCGCACCGGCCGACAGCCGTTGGTGACCGAGGCGCTGCGTGGCGAGGGTGCTGTCCTCGTCGACGCGCGTGGAGCGCGCGTCATGGACGGGGTTCATCCGCTCGGCGACCTCGCGCCGCGCGACGTCGTGGCCAAGCAGATGTCCAGGCTCATGTCCGAACAGCAGGTCGACCATCTCTACCTCGACGCGAGGGGCCTCGGACGCGAAGTGCTGGCCCGACGGTTCCCCACGCTGGTCGCCAACTGTGCCGAGCTTGGCATCGACCCCGCGGTTGACCCGGTGCCCGTCGCGCCGGCGGCGCATTACGCGAGCGGTGGGGTGCGCACCGACCTGCACGGACGCACGGGTGTTCCCGGGCTCTTCGCGTGCGGGGAGGTGGCCTGCACCGGTGTCCATGGCGCCAACCGGCTCGCGTCCAACTCGCTGCTCGAAGGTCTCGTCTTCGCGACGCGCATCGCCGGGGTGCTCGGCCGCGCGCTGCCGGACCCGGGCGAGCCGGTGGCGGCGACGTCACCGTCCGGGCTGGTCGAGGCGGATGCGCGCGGCGAGCTGCAACGGGCCATGACGGAAGGCGCCGGGGTCCTACGAAACGCCGACAGTCTTGCCGCGGCGGCGAAGGTTCTCGACCAGCTCTCCGGCCGGACTGCTGCGCAACCCGGGCCGGAGAGCTGGGAGACGACCAACCTGTTGACGATCGCGAGCGCGCTGGTCGCGGCGGCAGAGCGTCGCGTCGAGACCCGCGGGTCGCATTGGCGCGACGACTACCCCGACCGCGACGACGAACGGTGGCGGGTGCGATGGCGCTCGCGCCTCGACGCGGCCGGAGAGCTGACCGGCGACACGGAGGACGTGCCGTGG
>JAVEEH010000254.1 GCA_030840545.1 Frankiaceae bacterium
CATCACCGACGCCGCGACCCCGGTCGATGCGGCCAGCGACTCCAGCCGCTCACGCGACGGCCCGCCTCCGACGAGCAGCAGGGCCGTGTCCGGCACCGCGCGCTGGACCGCGGGCAGCGCGCGGATCAGCACGTCCTGGCCCTTGCGCGGCATCAGCCGCGACACGCAGACGACCACCGGCCGGTCGGTGAGACCCATCGCCGCGCGCCGCGCGGCCCCGAGCCCGGGCCGGAACATCGTGACGTCGACACCGGGTGCGAGCCGGGACAGCTTGCCAGCGTTGCGCGACCCGATCGCGGCGGCGAGCCGGCTGCGGGTGTAGTCGCCGAGATAGGTCACCACGTCGACGCCTGAGGCGATGCGGCGCAGCACCTGACGGGCACCGGGCGCCGCTGCCCACCCGACCTCGTGCCCGTGCGTCGTGGCGATGAGCCGTCGCGTGCCGGCCCGTCGCAGCGCCGGTGCGAGCAGTCCGAGCGGGGCGGCTGCGCCGAACCACACCGTGTCGCAACCGTGTTCCTCCCGCAGGTGAACAGCACGTCGTCGTACGCCGGGCGTCGGCAGCAGCACCGATGTGTTCTCGCGCACCACCACGAACGGTTGTTGCGCGTCCCAGTCGGCGCAGTCGCGCCAGGTCGAGGCATAGACGACGACCTCGTCGGCCGGCAGCCGCGAGACGAGACCGTGCAGGAACGACTGGATGCCACCGGGTCGGGGCGGGAAGTCGTTGGTGACGAGCAGGACGCGGGACACGACTCAGGCGAGCTCGGTGCGGAGGAACGCGCGCCACTGCGCGAAGAACGCCGTCGCGGAGAGGTGCAGCACGCGTTCGGTCGCGTTCGCCACTGCGATGCGCGGGTTTTCGTGCGAGCGACCGACGGCGTTGTAGAACCGCACCAACGTCGGCTGGCCCCACTTCTGCGCGATCAGCCGGCACGCCATCCAAGCGCTTTCGTAGGCCTGCGAGAGCGACTTGCTCGCACCGTCGAACTGCGAGTCCGGCGGTAGCGTCTTCGGCACCCGGCCGCCGAGCACGTCGGTGCGCAGCTCTTGGGCGACGAACGTCGTGGGCACGCCACTGCCGAGATAGCCGACATAGTCGGCGAAGCCTTCCGCCAGCCAGGTCGGCGTCGCAGCGCTCGTCACCGCGCGCGTGGCGACGTGGGTGAGCTCGTGCGTGAGCACGATCTCACGCCCGAGGCTGCTGAGCTTCGACCAGTTATTGGGGTTGATGCCGACACGGTCACCGACCGGGTCCGGCTTGCCGGATCCGATGTTGACCTCCGCGGTCGCGACCGCCGCGATGTGGCCGAGCGCACCGAAGTCACCGACGACCCGGCCGAGCTCGCGTTGGGTGGCGGGTGCGAGGACGACCACCCGTCGGGCCCAGTGGCGGCCCCAGACTGCGGTGACCCGCGGGATGTCCGCGGCGACCTCATCGGCAAGTGACTGCATGGAGATGACGCCGCCTGGATGACCGAGCACCAGCACCGACGGGGTGCGCAGGACGGCGACCGGGCCGAAGTCCCAGAGGTCGAGCGACGACTTCGCGCCTTCGTTGGCGAAGTCGGACAGTGATGCGAGGAACCACCCACTGGCGCGATGGACGAACGTCGGGAACTGCGCCAGGTTCGTCGGTTTCGGGTCGAAGCCGCGCAACCGGTAGTGCAACGCGAACTGCGACGGCGCCCACGACGGCACGCCATAGCGCTGGCTCTGCCGGTCCGGGATCTGCGGCTGGTCGGGCTCGAACGTGTAGGACCACGACGCGAACGGCACCTGCTGCAGGTTGGCGAAGACGGCCCGCTGGCTGCGCCGGAACCGGCGTTGCGCCGGGTCGACGGTCGACATCCACTCGGCCTTGTCGTGGTGCATCACCGCGTGACCGCGGCGCGCGAGCAGGCTGCTGATCGCCGCGGCTCGGGCGATCGACGTGCGACGTTCAGCCTGCGCGGACGATGTTGTCCTGGGATGTGCACTCGCCGACGCGGCGGGCTTCGGCGCATCCGACTTGGTCGCACGCTGGATGAGCACCGCCGCGTCGACCAGCATGACCGCGGCGAGAGGCACCGCGGCGAGCGCCACGGCCAACCGCCGTGACGACGTTCGCCCGCCGGAGTCGCTCACGCGCCGAGTCTAGGGAAATGTCCCGGTGCCAGTGTGTTCGTGCGGGTGAGGCTACGTGCGCGTGTAGTCCCGATTGGCGGTTACGACTCACCCGCCTTCGTGGCTAATGTCCCTGTCGCGGGGACGCTCCGACTGGGGGTCCCAATGAAACGACTGCTCTTGGCCGGTGGTGTGCTCGCACTCACCGCGCCGTTCATTCCGAGCGCGTCCGCGTCCGTCCAGGTGGGGCAAGCGGTGACGGTGCCCGTGCACGCGGACATCGACGCGTCCGCTGTGCAGTGTGACAACCACGGCTCGACCGTGGACATCACCGGCACGCTGAGCCTCGGCGGCCTGCAGGTCCACGTCGCCTTCAAGAACAACGTCAAGGGGACCCACACCCTGGAGACGCTCAGCGACGCCACGGTTTCGGTGGTGCCTGCCGGCGGCAGCGTCTCCGTGCCGAAGCAGCCGGCGTTCGGCGGGGTGGGTGGCAACCCGTGGCTGTCCTTCGCGTTCACCGACATCCAAGGCGCTCTGCTGACGCAGCCGGTCCTCATCGGTCGCTGTGTCCAGGGCCTGTCACTCCAGCATGTCTCCGCCGACCTGGGACTGGGTGGCAACGCGAGCGCGTTGGTCAGTGCGGTCAGCTGTGACCAGCACGGCTCGACGGTCAACTTCGACGCCGGCCGCAGCAACGCGGGACTCAACGGACTGCTGCTGATGGACAACAACAAGAACAAGGTCGTCCACCAGGCGCAGGCAGCTGCGGCGCTCACCATCTCGCTTCTCGGCTCGCAAACCCTGCACAAGGGCTGGGGCCAGGGCGGAGCGGGCGGCAACCCACTGGTCTACCTGCAGTTCCAGGACGACCAGGGCGGCCCGCTCGGCCAGGAGTACGCCCTCGGCCGGTGCAACAAGATCGGCGGGTGAGCCCGAGCGCTTAGCGCAGCGCGATGGGCTAACCGCTCTTGCGGCGTCGCCGTCCCGGTGTGGTCTGCCGGGCGGCGTCCTCGCGCGGCGCCACCTGCACGCCGAGCAGCACGTCCGACCAGGACGGCACCGGCACCCGCACACCGGGCCGTCGTGCGACCACGGGCTGCGGCGCCGGCCGCACGACCGGCTCTTCGACCGGCACCTCGACCGGAACCGCGACGACCGGGGCGATCTTGCCGATCTTCACGATCTTGACCGGTGGTTGCGGCTGGGCTTTCCGCTGAGCCGGACGTCGTACGACGGGCTGCGCGACGGAGGCGACCTTGGCCAGCGTCGGTCGGCGGGCCGGCGCCTTCCGGACCGGCGCCTTCGCGGCGGCTGGCTTGCGGGTCGGCGCCTTCTTGGCCGCAACCTTGCGCGCGGGTGCCTTCTTGACGACAGCCTTGCGCGGCGCCGGCTTCGCGACCTTGCGCGCTGCCGGCCGCTTCGCCGCCGCCCTCTTGGCTGCCGCGGCCTTCTTCACCGCGGCCTTCTTGGCGACAGCCTTCGCGACCGCCGGCCTCTTCTTGGGCGTTGCCTTCTTGGCCGCCGGTCGCTTTTTCGCTGCCGCCTTCTTGGCTGCCGCGGGCTTGCGGGTCGCCGGGCGCCGCCGCGGCGCACCACCCTCGTCGGCCGCGAGGCGCGAGCCGGACAGGTCGAGCGCGGTCAGGTCACGCTCGAGCGGGCGCCACAGCCAGGCAGCGGATCGGCGGCCGCCCCGCGCGGCGTAGGTGAGCGTGACGATCCACGCTGCGTCGCGACGCCGGCGGGCGCTCCACTCGACGGTGTCCGGGCGCAGACCGGGAACGTCGTTGAGGTGGGCGTCGACCGTCTCGCCGA
>JAVEEH010000262.1 GCA_030840545.1 Frankiaceae bacterium
CCTTCCACGGCAGCGACCCCGACGCCGAGCCGAAAGCTCACGCCGTTGACTTGGTGCAGCGCCTGGACGGCTGCACCGATCGACTCGTCGAGCACCCGGCTCAGCGGTGCGGGAAGGACGTCGACGACGGTGACGTCCGCGCCGTGGCTGCGCGCACTGGCGGCGACTTCCAGGCCGATGAACCCGGCGCCGACGACGATGACGCGTACGCCGGGCCCGAGCCGGTCGCGCAGAGCGATGCAGTCGTCGAGCGTCCGCAGCGCATGAACACCGTCGAGCACGATGCCGGGCAGCATTCTGGGCGCCGCACCGGTCGCGAGCACCACGTCGTCGTAGCCGACCGTCGTTGTGTCGGCGAGGACGATCTCTCGTGCGTCGACGCGCAGCGCCGCGGCGGTGACGCCGAGCCGCAGGTCGAGGTGCAGTGCGTCGAGCTCGGCACTGTCGCGCAGCCGGGCGGCGACGACGTCGGCGTCGCCCCGCAGCACCTCCTTCGACAGCGGTGGCCGACTGTAGGGGAGGTGGCGTTCGGCGCCGATCAGCGTGATGCGCTCCGCGTAACCCTGCTGCCGCAGTGCCTCGGCGGTCCGTAACCCGGCGAGCCCGGCACCGACGACGGCGACGCTCAGGGGGCACCCTCGACGTCGAGATGCCCGATGGTCATGTCTCCAGCAGGTCCGGGCGGTGAGCCGCGACCATGCGGCGGAAGCCCTCCCGCCACGGCACCGTCGTGTGGCCGACGAGCTCGTGCATCTTGGTCAGGTCGAGGGCGACGCTCGCGAGTGACTGGGTCGTCGCGACGAGGCGCGGCTCCAGCCCGGTCAGCTCGCCCATGTAGGCGCACCACTCCTCGACACTCACCCGCTCGTCACCGCCCCAGTTGACGATCGTCGCCGGCACCGAGGCGATCTCGAGCAGCCGCGGCACGGTCGCGACGATGTCGTCGCTGTGGATCGGGTGGAACTCGCTCGGCGCGTCGGGATGGACACCGACGTCCTGGCCGTCGGCCATCAAGGCGAGGTGGAACGCGGGCCAGCCGCCATAGTCGCCGTAGGGCACGTTGAGACGGGCAATCGTGGTCGGGAGCTGCCACCGGCGCGCGCCATGTCGGGCGACACCTTCGGCGCCGATCTTGGTGATGGAGTAGGTCGGCAGGAAGTAGTTGCGGTGGCTGTCGCCGAGCGGCGCGTCCTCGTCGAACGGGTGATGGCCGTCGGGTTGGTAGACGGCGGTCGAGCTCACGTGCAGGAACGCGCGGGCTCCGGCGTAATGCTCCATCAGCAATGCGACCCCGCCGACGTTGCCGTCGAGCGCCGGCCCCCACTTGTCGCTCTTGACGACGGCGAAGTGCAGCACGTAGTCGATGTCGGTGGGCAGGTCGTCGAGCTCGCCGCGCACCAGGTCGAGGCGTGCGGTCTTGATGCCGGCGGCGTGCAGCGAGTCGCGCGCGGCCGCGTCGCGGAACCGTGCAGCGCCGGTGACCTCGTTCTCCTTGGCCAGTGCCTCGGCGACCGGGCGGGCGACGTCGCTGGTGATGCCCGTGACGAGGATGCGTGCACCGGTGATCGACTGCGCGGAAATGACGTCCTCCCAAATCTGACGGTCCGTCAGATCATAGATCTGAGCTCATCGGCGTCGGCGCACGAGGCCCTCCTGGACGACAGAGCACACGCGTCGGCCATCCTGGGTGTAGATCGAGCCGATGGCCAGACCGCGGGCGTTGCCGGCCCACGGCGAGTGCTGGTCATAGAGCAGCCACTCGTCGACGCGGAACGTGTCGTGAAACCACATCGCGTGGTCGAGCGAGGCGATGAAGACCTTGCCGTCGGTGAAGTCGATCCCGTGCGGCATCAGCACCGAGTCGAGCAAGGTCATGTCGCTCGCGTAGGCGAGGACGCACACGTGCAGCAGCGGGTCGGCCGGCATCTGCCCGGCTGCCCGGAACCACACCTGCGAGCTCGGGTCGCGGGGCGCGTCCTCGCCCTTCATCGCGACGACCGGCCACGGGTCGTCGACGTGCCGCAGGTCGATCGGTCGCGGCATCCGTCGCCGGTGCGGGAACTTCTCCGCGAGCGGCGCCCACCGCTCCTCGAACGTCGGCAGCGTCTCGGGGTCAGGCGCCTTCGGCATCTCGTCCTGATGCGTCGGCCCGTCCTCGGGGACCATGAACGACGCCGTGAGCACGAACACGGCGCGGCCGTGCTGGGTCGCGGTGACCCGCCGGGTGCTCATGGTGCGGGTGTCCCGGGTGATGTCGACGCTGTAGATGAGCGGGATGGCGGGGTCTCCCGCGTGCAGGAAGTAGGCGTGCAGCGAGTGCACGCGCCGCTCGGTCGCGACGGTGCGTCCGGCCGCGATGAGGGCCTGGCCGGCGACCTGGCCACCGAACACGCGCTGCACCGCCGTCTCGGGTGACAACCCGCGGAACAGCGTCTCCTCGAGCGGCTCGATGTCGAGCAGGCGCAGCAGGGCGTCCAGTGGCTGTTCGGGCTCGGTCACCGTCGGATTCTCGCGTGCGGCTAGGGCGCGACCGAACCGAGGTCGGTGAAGCCGCTCGGCTCGTGGCGACCGATCGTGCCGTGCTCGAACAGTCCGTGGCCCACGTGGTCGCCCACCGTTGCCCGGGCCACGTGGTCGACGACGCCCCAGGGCAACCGCCCGGCGACGGCCGGGTCGTCGAAGTCATAGACGGCGCTCTCGGCCCAGTCGCGACCCCGCCAGCTTCCGTGCAGCCACTCCGGGTCGCCGCCATAACCGCAGCCGACGTGCAACGGCACCGGGCAGCTCGGCTCGACGTCGATGACGAACGGCGAGCCGTCGCGTTCGGTGAGGTGGATGCGGGCCCGCTCGGGGTGTCTGGTGCCGGAGCGATAGTCGATCTGGACCCGCGGCCAGCCGAGCTGGTCGACCCGGCCGTCTTTCCAGATGCGAACGGCGTCGTTGAGGGTGCGGTGGCCGGCGCCGTTCTCCTGCGCGATGACGACGATGGCGAAGGTCTCGAAACGCAGCGGGACGTAGAGCCACCAGAAGCCGAAGGTGTCGTCGTGCACCGGGCGACCCGCGGGCTCGGCCTCGCCTACCGGGCGGATGCCCCACGAGCGGTCGCGGCTGCCGAGCCAGGTGTCGGGTGTCACCGCCAGCTCGTCGCCGTCGACGCGCAGAGTGCCACTCCAGCTGCCGAGCTGCGCGAACCGCCAGGTGTCGATGATGGTTCGGCGGCCTTGGCGCATGAGGTGCCGCTCTTCGTCGATCGCGGGGAACGAGCCGTCCCAGGTGAGGTCGAAGCCGATGCCGTGACTGTCGGCATCGCACACGATGCGGACCTGCTTGAGCGGCTCGAGGACCTCGATGCGGTATGGCCCCACTGTCGGGTGCATCCGGTCGTCGTCGATCTCGTCCGAGCAGCGCACGACCCACTGCTTGCTGCCGCGTCGTACGGCGGCGTAGGCGTCTTTGACGCCGAGGTTGGGATAGAAGCCGAGTCCGGTGACGAGGAAGATGTCGCCGCTGCGGTCGTGGGCGTTGAAATAGCAACGGTCATAGAAGTTGCGGTCACTGCTGCCGGCGTGGGCGAGCGACAGCGGGGTCTGGTGGATCGGGTATTCGTCGAGCGGCACCGGCATGGCGCTCTCGCCCTCTCAGTCGGTGAGCATCCGTTGGAGCAGTGACTTGCAGTAGATGAAGTCTTCGGGGTCGGCCGGTGTCTCGCGCTCACCGAAGTGCGCCTGCCGCTGACCGGTACGCAGGAACACGACACCCCACTGGAGTGCGGCATAGGTGAGGTAGAAATCGAGGTCGCGCGGCGGGTGCCCGGTCAAGGTCTCGTAACGCGCGGCGACATCGTCGCGACGCAGGAACGCCGGCATGCCGGGCAAACCGAGTGACTCGGCGAGGTCCTGGAACACGAGGTGGCCGCAGATGAGCCATGCGACGTCGAGCTCGCGGGGACCGAGCCCGGCCATCTCCCAGTCGAGCAACGCGGCCGGCCGGAAGTCGGAGTAGATGACGTTGCCGATCCGCGCGTCGCCCCAGGACAGCACGGTCGGGCTCTCCTCGGCCGGCCAGTGCGCATCGAGCCAGGCGAAGCCACGTTCGACAAGCGGAGATGGTGCGCCGGCTGCCGCGACCACGTCGTACCAGGCCCTGGTGTGGGCCACGTGCCGGTGCAGGTGGGTGGCGCCGGCCTCGGGTCGTTCGAGGAACGCAAAGCGCCGCGGTGCGTCGTCGATCCCGT
>JAVEEH010000268.1 GCA_030840545.1 Frankiaceae bacterium
CCTTTCGCCGGATCTGGACGCCGCTCGCAGCGGTTGCGCGGGTGGTTGCGCTCGACCTTCCTGGATTCGGCCACTCCGACGGCCGTCCTGAACTGATCGCGCCGGACGCCTGCGGAGCATTCCTGGCCGGTCTCATCGACGCGTGGGGTCTTGGTGCCCCGCACATCGTCGGCCCGGACGTCGGCACGGCTGCCGCACTCTTCCTGGCTGCCCGCAACCCGCACCGCGTCGCCAGCCTGACCGTCGGTGGAGGTGCTGTTCGCTTTCCCATCGAGGTCGGAGGTGCGCTCAAGGATGTCATCGAGGCGGCGAGTCTGGATGACGTGCGCGCCTTGGACGCCAGAACCAACATCGGCTACGCGGTGGAGGCCGGTGCCCCGAGCGACACCGAGCCCGACGTGCACGAGGACTACGTCAGCGCCTACGACCTCGGGCGTTTCGCGGAGTCGGCCCGCTTCGTGCGGCACTACCCCGAGCAGAATCCGGTGCTGCGCGATCTGCTGCCGACGATCACGACGCCGACGCAGATCATCGCCGGCAAGCACGACGATCTTGTGCCCTGGTCCAACAACGAGTACCTCCACCAGTTGCTCCCACACAGCGAGATTCGCGAGCTTGACGCGGGTCATTACGCCTGGGAGCAGGCACCGGAGGAGTACGGCGATCTCGTCGTTGACTGGGTCACTGGCAGATACCGGCGCGCCTGCCCGCGGCCTAGGCAATGAGCATCGCGGCCTGGACTTCATCGCGTTGCCAGCCGCGAGATACGCGACTGAAGCCAGGCGCTCGAAACCGCATGCGAAACGCCGACTTGAGCGTTGAGATTCTTGCAGGCGCGACCGAACGTAACCGTCACCATCGCTCGTGACCCTGGGGCGCCATAGTGGGCGCCATCCGGGGCGAGGTCTCACGGACGGCCGTGGACGTCGACCGACGGTTCTCCAGGAGTCGCAACGGTTGATGGACGCCGGCGGACAACCAAAATGACGCTGGTGACGGATGGCATGCAAGGGGTCAGGGGTTCGAATCCCCTCAGCTCCACCAACGGCAGGCGTTTGACCTGCGGATTTGCGACCGCAAGCAACTTGCCCCATCGCCTAGGTGCGCAAGGTGCGCAGACGCTCTAGGGGGCGCCGGCGGGCCACGGAGCGTGGGGCCTTGTCGTCTACTACACCGGTCGGCGCGGCGGTGGTACCGGTCGCCTATGTCGGGGTTTCGCCTGCCCCTTTCGTCATGGTCGCCGGAGGGGCCGGGCGGTCGCGGGGAAGGCAGGTTGACGCGCGAGGCACGATCCGGTGATGGGCGCTCACTTCGGCCGCGGCGCGATGCGCTGGTTGCGAGCCCGTGATCCAGGGCTCAATGCCACCCGTCGGGCCCTGCGCACCGCCGTAGTACTGCCAGTGCTGTTCGCGATCGCAGCGAGGATTCTGCACGACCCGGAGCTCGCGACGTTTGCCGCCTTCGGAGGGTTCGCGCAGATGTTGCTGGTTAGCTTCTCCGGCTCGATGCAAGACCGCGCGTTGAACCAGGTCGTGCTCGCCGTGTCTGGCGCCGCACTTGTCTGCCTCGGCACCCTTGCGTCGCGCACGACGTGGTCTGCCGTCGTGACAATGGCCGTCGTCGGCTTCCTCGTGTTGTTCGCCGGTGTGGTCAGCTCCGTGCTCGCCAGCGCCTCCACCGGCCTGCTGCTGGCGTTCATCCTCCCGGTGTCGCTGTCGGCGCCGGCGTCGACGATCCCGCATCGAGTGGAGGGTTGGTTGATCGCCGGCGGCGCCGCGGTGGTGGCGAACCTCGTCTTGTGGCCGGCGCCAGCCAACGATCCGTTGCGCAACCGCGCGATCGTGAGTTGCCGGTTGCTCGCGCACCGGCTGCGCGTAGGAGTGGCGTACGCGAGTGGGGACGGCGGCACGACCGTCGAGGATCGCGATCGGGCCGTGGCCGCGGCGTCGGATGCGGTGGCGACGATGTTGCGCGAGTTCTACGCCACGCCTAATCGTCCGACCGCACTCACCACGTCTGCGCGCGCGATCGTGCGCCTCGTAGACGAGATCGGCTGGCTGGCGACCGTGCTCGCCGTGATGCCACCGGACCAGTCGTCCCAGTTCGGCAACACCGGGATTTGTGCGGTCAAGGCGTCAGCCGCGTCGGTTCTCGAGTGCGGCGCGGATCTGCTTGCCGGACAACACGAATCGCTCGCCTCCCTCGACAAGGGACTGGCGGCGATGGCCGCTGCGCGGGACGCCATGGAGGCGCAGGCGCTGGCTCGACTGCCGCTCGACCAGTCGACAACCGGTGACTCGTTGACGCGTCCCAGACGCGTCGTGGACTCGCTCGAACCGACGTTTCGCGCACAGGAGGTCAGCTTTGCCGTTGGCGAACTAGCGGCCAACGTGCGCACCGCTGTCGCCGCCGACCGACGGACCTGGTGGCAACGCGTGCTCGGCCGCCAGCCGGCCGGAGCCGCTGGGCCGGTCCTCGCGGCTCAACAACGAGCCGCCTCACACTTCGACCGGCACTCGGTCTGGCTGCGCAACAGCGTCCGCGGCGCCATCGCGCTCGCAGCGGCCGTGTTCGTGGCCGACACAACCGGGGTGCAGCACTCGTTCTGGGTGATTCTCGGCACCCTGTCGGTGCTGCGGTCCAACGCGCTGAGCACCGGGCAGACCATCGCCAAGGGCCTCCAGGGCACCGTGGTCGGTCTGGTCATTGGCAGCGTTCTCGTCATCGCCATCGGCACCAACGATGCGGTGTTGTGGGTGATGCTGCCGATCGCCATCGCTTTCGCAGGGTTCGCGCCGACGGCCATCTCATTTGCTGCCGGCCAGGCAGCGTTCTCGATCTCGCTGCTGGTGCTGTTCAACCTCATCGCGCCGGCCGGCTGGCAGATCGGGCTGGTTCGCCTCGAAGACGTTGCGCTCGGATGTGCAGTCAGTCTGGTCGTCGGTTTCCTGTTCTGGCCGCGCGGCGCGGGCGCCGCGTTGCGACATGCCTTGGCGGAGGCCTATGCCGACAGCGCTGACTACTTGCGCGCCGCGGTAGCTGCACCGGCTTCGGCCGAGAACCGCATCACCGCTATTGGGAGTCGCGTCCGCGCCGCGGCGGCCGCTCGGCGACTCGACGATGCCTTCCGGCAGCTTCTCAACGAAAACGGTCCTCGTGTGTTGCCGATGGCGGAGGCGACGCGCCTCGTCACAGGAGTCGCCGGCGTTCGTCTGGCCGCCGATGCGACGCTCGACTTGTGGGAGCGGCAGCCCGTCGACCCGGCCACCGGTGCGCATGCCGTGCAGGCTGAACTCACCGACGCGACGAGGCTCGTTACGGACTGGTATTTCGGTCTCGCCTACGCGCTGCGCGCCCGGCGACCTGTCGCCGACCCTGTTCCCCAGGAAATGTTTGCCGACGGCCGGTTGGTCTCCGCCGTACGCCACGACGTGCAGCACGGCGGCGGTCAGCCCACCCCCGCCGCCGTCTCCGTCATCTGGACGGCCGATCACCTCGACGAGGTACGACGGCTCCAGCACAGCATCGTCGGCCCAGCGCGGGCGGTCGCCGCAGGCTGAAGCGCGGTTAGCGATCGCCTGTCATCACTTGCGCGCCAAGCTCTCGAAAATGTCGACCCACGGTTGACCCACGGCGCGCATGTTGACCCATTTCTGACCCACGGCGCGACGCGCCGAACTGCCGAAATCTCGATCTTCAGCTCGACGCGGACCAAGTCGAACGAACCGAGCCGGCGTTCCACGACGCTCACCCGGTCGGACTAACCCGGCCGTCTGCAGCCCTTCGCGGCCCCTTTCGATGTGCTCAACTGTGCGTGTGGGCGAGGTCCTCGACGACGTGGCGTTCGGTCTCGTCATCGTCGGTAGGGTCAGGTCACGGCGCTTGAGGTCCGGCGACGGGTG
>JAVEEH010000270.1 GCA_030840545.1 Frankiaceae bacterium
GCCGACCCGGCCGACGTCCGGCGGCTGGCGGGCAATGCGCCGTCCCTCGACCACCTGACCGCACGGGTGTCGGTCTGCCGGGCCTGTCCCCGGCTGGTCGAGTGGCGCGAGCAGGTGGCCGCCGAGAAGCGGGCCGGGTTCCGGGACGAGGCCTACTGGGGTCGGCCGGTGACCGGTTGGGGCCCGCCCCGGGCCAGGATCGCGATCGTCGGCCTGGCGCCCGCCGCCCACGGGGGGAACCGGACCGGCCGGATCTTCACCGGTGACCGCAGCGGCGACTGGCTGTTCGCGGCGCTGCACCGAGCCGGGCTGGCCCGGCGCCCCACCTCCGTGTCCGCCGGCGACGGCCAGCGCCTGATCGACGTCCGCATGCTGGCCGCCGTGCGCTGCGCTCCGCCCGCCAACAAGCCGACGCCGGCAGAGCGGGACGCGTGTGCACCCTGGATGGTCCGCGAGCTGGCCTTCCTGCACCCGACTTTGACGGTCGTGGTCGCGCTGGGCGGCTTCGCCTGGGCCGCGGTGTGGCCGGCGTTGCGGGAGGCCGGCTATGCGGTGCCCGCGCGGCGGCCTCCATTCGGGCATCTGCGGGAGGCACTGGTGCCGGGCGGGCTGCTGGTGCTGGCGTCCTATCACCCGAGCCAGCAGAACACGTTCACCGGGAAGCTCACGGAGCCCATGCTCGACGCGGTCTTCAACCGGGCGAAAGCGCACGTCGCGGACTGGTCCTGAGGACCGGCCCGACACCGTTGGCATCGGCAGTTCACACCCGTCACTTGAGTTCGGACGGCGCGACCCACGCCAGACTTGTCACAAGAGTGCTCTTGTGTCCGAATTTTTTTCGTGGATCCGGCCTTCCAATACTCCAAACGGCCTAGCGCGACTACTCCAAATGCCGCACCATGAGCGACAGCAACATTGGTCCAGGGCTCCACGACCAGGAGGTGGACGACATGCAGCGTGGCCACGAGTGGTAGACGCAGTCGCGTGATGCGACGGAGGGGTTGAGAGTCGGCGGCGCTACGCCGAGTCTCAACCCCTTTGCTTTTGCTCCGTGAACGCCGGCGCGATCGGGCGCTGCCTGAGCCAGGCGGTCGCGTCCGCCTCCGGCATCGGCCGGCCGTAGAAGTAGCCCTGCACCTGCCGGACCCCGAGTGACTCCAGCGCGTAGGCCTGAGATGCCTGCTCGACGCCTTCGGCGACCGTGACCAGCCCCAGGGACTCGCACAGCTCCACCACGGCCCGGACCACGGCCCGGTCGGCGCCGTCCCGGTCGATGTTGTCCACGAAGGTCTTGTCGATCTTGACCTCGTGCACCGGCAGCCCCCGCAGCTGGTGCAGCGACGAGTAGCCGGTGCCGAAGTCGTCGATCGACAGGCGTACGCCGAGCGAGCGCAGCTGGCGCAGGATCTCCATGCTGCGGGCCGGGTTCTCCATCACGCTGGACTCGGTGATCTCGAGGGTCAGGGATCGCCCGTCCAGGCCGGTGGCGGTGAGCAGGGCGGCGACCTGACCGACCAGGACGGGATCGTCGAGGCTGCGGGCGGAGATGTTCACCGCGACCCCGACCGGCCGACCCTGTTCGTGCCAACGCTTGCACGCCTCCAGCGACATCCGCAGCACCGAGCTGGTCAACGCGCCGACGAGACCGGTGGCCTCCGCGAGCGGGATGAATTCGACCGGGGAGACCAGCCCGAGCTCGGGGTGCCGCCACCGCACCAGTGCCTCGAAGCCGGTGACCTCGCCGGTGCCCAGCAGCAGCTTCGGCTGGAACTCGACGGTGAGGTCGCTGTCGACCAGCGCCTGACGCAGCCCGGACAAGACGTAGAGCCGCCGGCTCCCGTCCCGTTCCATCTGCGGCTCCCACTCACTGATGCCGTTGGACGAGCCCTTGGCGGCTCCCATCGCGATCTCGGCGCGGCGCAGGACGGTCGTCGCGTCCTCACCGTGCTCCGGTGCGCGAGCCATGCCGATGGTCAGTCGCACGTCGGCGGCGACGTTGTCGAGCCGCAGTGACCCGTCGACGCGCGACTTCACGGCGAGCGCGGCGAGCCGGGCGAGGTCGCTGTTCGACGAACCCGGGATCACCAGCGCGAACTGGTCTCCACCGACCCGGCAGGCGAGGCTTCCCTGGGTGGTGGCGTCCTCGAGCCGCCGCCCGACCTCCATCAGCACGGCGTCGCCGGCCTCGTGGCCGAGCGTGTCGTTGATGTCGTGGAAGCGGTCGATGTCGAGCAGCAGCACGACGCCGCCGCTGTGCTCGTCGAGCATGGCACTGAGGAACGACCGGAGGCTGTCCAGGTTGGCGAGCCCGGTGAGGCTGTCCCTGGTCGCCGCGTGCCGCAGGTTCTCGATCAGGCGACCCTTCTCGAGGGCGGCGCCGAGCTGGTCGGCGACGGCCTCGGCGAGGCGCAGGTCGTTGCGGTCGAACAGCCGGCCGCCCTCCTGGCTGGTGCGGGCCCGGAGCAGCCCGACCGGCTGCCCGGCGACGCTGATCGCGACGGCGATCGCTTCGGGACTCAGCGCTGCGGTGCGCCGGCGCCGGGTGTACCACGCCTTCCGCCGCTGGCCGGCGGTGCGTGCGGCGGCTGCGATCGCCAGCGACGCCTCGTCGAGCTCGGTCTCCCGGACCTGCACGTGCCCGGTGATCTCCTCGTCGGTGGCGGTGATCACCGTCGCGGTGTCGGACTCGCGCAGGAGCGCGATCTCGAGCTGGGGGGCGCGCAGCAGCTCCCGGAGCTGCAGGATCGCCGGTCCCAGGTCGACCGGGTCGGAGGTGATGGGGCCGAGGTCCTTGGCGAGCGCGTACAGGCGGTCGAGGGCGGTGTGCCGGTCGGCGAGCTGGTGATAGGTGCGGAAGCCGGCCAGCGTCAGCACCATGAAGATGGCGATCATCCAGGCGTTGGCGGTGTCATAGCTGATGGCACCGGCGGTGACCAGACCGAGGCAGGTGTTGACGAGGTTGACGCTCAGGCTGAAGGCCAGCGGCGGCCAGAGCGTGCTCAGCTTGATGGCCCGGTTGTAGACGTATCCCGGCCACGTCACGATCGCGGCTGCGATGACGTCGTCAGCGACGATGGCCAGCACGGCGGCCGGCCAGACGGCCAGATGGGCCGACACGTGCGCCGGGAGCATGCTGCGGAAGACGAGCACGGCCGCGACGGTGGTGAGCGCGCCGCTGCTGACGTTGAAGGCCACCCGGATGGCGGACTTGCGGCGCAGGGCGGCCATCAGCCCCTTGGCCACCACCCGTGATCCGACGAGCTGGATCGGGCTCAGGAAGAACAGCCCGAGCACCAGGGCGATGCTGTCGAGCAGGACATGGCGCGTCGTACGACGGAACTCGAACTGCAGGGGATAGGCCTGCACGATCACGAACAGCAGGAGGAACCACCAGGCCGGTACGTCGACCTTCAGCGGGGCGTCGTGGTGGCGCAACAGCACGATCAGAACCACGGCAAACACGGCCAAAACCGCCGAAGCTCCCCACATCAACGGCTCGGTTCGGCGCCGTTGCGCAGTCCTCAG